>JAITMH010000067.1 GCA_031277445.1 Burkholderiales bacterium | reverse complement strand
CGCAAGGGGAGAGGGTTTGTTCTTCTTCGCGGCTTCGCGCCTTCGCGTGAGGCGGTTTTTCTGGATTGCTTCGTCGCTTTCGCTCCTCGCAATGACGCCGATTTTTTCTATGCGTTCTTTGCGGTTAATTTTTTTTCGTGCCTTTCGTGTTTTTCGTGGTTAACGTTTTTTCTTCGTGCCTTCGCGTGAAATAGAAAAGGGCGGGTTTGAAACCCGCCCCTACGAATCATTCTCCGCGTGAACGCATTTTCTTTGCGTTCTTTGCGGTTAAATTGTTTTTCTGATATCTGATTCCCGACCTCTGATCCCTGATTACGCTGCGACTTCTTTACTCTCAACGTCTTCCTGCGTCTGTGGCCGGTCAAGAAGTTCGACGAGCGCCATCGGCGCAGCGTCGCCCTGACGGAAACCGAATTTCAGGATTCGCAGGTATCCGCCCGGACGCGCTTGATAACGCGGCCCCAACTCGTCAAAAAGTTTGGTCACCATGTCTCTGTCGCGCAAACGGGCAAACGCCAGACGGCGGTTCGCCAGTGTCGGCGTTTTGCCAAGCGTGATCAGCCGTTCGGCGACGCGACGCAGTTCCTTGGCTTTGGGCAAGGTGGTCCGAATCGCTTCGTGCAGAAAGAGCGAGTTGGTCATGTTGCGAAGCATCGCCAAGCGATGTGCGCTGGTACGGTTCAGTTTCCGCAGGCCGTGACGATGGCGCATGATCTGTTTCCTTTTTTATCGTGGGCTTCTGGTTACGGACGGCTCAAACCGGCAGGTGGCCAGTTTTCCAGCTTCATCCCCAGCGAAAGTCCGCGTGTTGCGAGAACTTCCTTGATTTCGTTAAGCGACTTGCGTCCCAAGTTCGGCGTCTTGAGAAGCTCGGTTTCGGTACGCTGAATCAGGTCGCCGATGTAGTTGATGCTTTCAGCCTTGAGGCAATTGGCCGAACGCACGGTGAGTTCGAGATCGTCCACCGGCAGACACAGCACCGGATCGACTTGCGGCATGCCGTGTTCGTCAACCGGTTTGTCGCTGCCGTTGAGATCGGCGAATGCCGACAGTTGATCGACCAGCACGCTGGCGGCTTCACGCACAGCTTGTTCCGGTTCGATCACGCCGTTGGTTTCGATTTCGAGAATCAGTTTGTCGAGGTCGGTGCGTTGTTCGACGCGGGCGCTTTCGACGGCATAGCTGACACGACGCACCGGCGAAAACGACGCATCGAGAAGAATGTTGCCGATCATCCGGCTCTCCGGTTTTTCACGGGCGATGACCGGCTGGTAACCGCGTCCTTTATCGACACGAATATCCATCTCGATTTTGCCGCCCTGCGTCAGGTTTGCGATCACATGTTCGAGATTGATAATCTCGACATCGTGCGGCAAATCAATGTCGGCCGCTGTCACTGCGCCCTCGCCTTCTTTGGAGAGACGCAGGGTCACGCTGCTGCGACCGTGCAGTTTGAAAGCGACTCCTTTCAGGTTGAGCAGGATATCAACTACATCTTCCTGCACGCCGTCAAGCGCCGAATATTCATGCAACACGCCTTCGATCCTGACTTCGGTCGGCGCAAATCCCGACATCGAAGACAAAAGGACACGGCGCAAAGCATTTCCCAGCGTGTGGCCGTACCCGCGCTCAAACGGCTCCATCACCACGCGCGCGTGAAAGGGCGACATATTCTGTACGTCGATAATGCGTGGTTTTAACAAAGCGTTGCTCTGCATGGGGATACCTTTATACGAAACGGTAAGGCAAAAAAACCGATTACTTCGAGTAAAGCTCGACGATTAAGTTTTCGTTAATGTCTTGACCAAACTCGGAACGATCCGGCGCGCTCTTGAAAAGACCCGTCATTTTCTTGACGTCAACATCGACCCATGATGGGAATCCCATTTTCTCGGCAAGCTGCAAACCATCCTGAATCCGCAATTGCGATTTGCCCTTGTCCGTCACCGAGATGGTATCTCCCGCCTTGATGCGCGCCGAAGGCACGTTCAGACGTTTGCCGTTCACCAGAATGGTGCCGTGCGAAACCAGTTGGCGCGCTTCGGCACGGGTAGAACCAAAGCCCATCCGGTAAACAACGTTGTCCAGACGGGATTCGAGCAGTTTCAAAAGGTTTTCGCCGGTCGAGCCTTGACGACGCGCTGCTTCGGCAAAACATAACCGAAACTGCCGTTCGAGCAGGCCGTAGATACGGCGCACTTTCTGTTTTTCGCGAAGCTGCGTGCCATAGTCGGAGGTGCGTGCGCCAGATTTCTGGCCGTGCTGTCCGGGTTTGACTTCGAGCTTGCACTTGGAGTCGAGCGAGCGACGCGCGCTTTTCAGGAAAAGGTCGGTGCCTTCCCGTCGCGCCAGCTTACATTTGGGTCCGAGGTAACGAGCCACGTGCTATCCTATGCAAAAATAAAAATAAATACTTCCGTCACATCTACATTTAACATTAAACGCGACGGCGCTTGGGTGGACGACAGCCGTTATGCGGTATCGGCGTCACGTCCGAAATCGAGGTGATCTTCAAACCGAGCGCGTTCAATGCGCGCACCGATGATTCGCGGCCGGGGCCGGGGCCTTTGATCCGCACTTCAAGGTTTTTCACACCGCATTCCTGCGCTGCGCGACCCGCCGCTTCCGCCGCTACCTGCGCGGCAAACGGCGTCGATTTACGCGATCCCTTGAAACCCGCGCCGCCGGAGGTCGCCCAAGACAAGGCGTTGCCCTGACGGTCGGTAATGGTGATGATCGTGTTGTTGAACGAAGCGTGAACGTGCACGATGCCTTCAGAAATGTTCTTTTTGACTTTCTTGCGGGCGCGTGATGCGTTCTTCGCTGTATTCTTGGATTGTGCCATCAGAGGTTCCTCACTATCGGATTACTTTTTACCGGCAACCGTGCGGCCTTTTTTCGGCCCCTTGCGTGTCCGCGCATTGGTTCGTGTCCGCTGACCGCGTACCGGCAAGCCGCGACGATGACGAACACCACGGTAGCAGCCGAGGTCCATCAGCCGCTTGATGCTCATCGTCATTTCACGACGCAAATCGCCTTCTACCGCAAACTGGTTAATCAGTTCGCGCAATTTGTCCATTTCGGCATCGCCCAGATCCTTGATCTTGGTCGCGCCGTTGATTCCCGCCGCCACACAGATGTGCTTGGCGCGTGAGCGGCCAATGCCGTAAATCGCCGTCAGCGCGATTTCCGTGTGTTGGTGGTTGGGGATGTTAACGCCAGCTATACGGGCCATCTTTTTACCCTATCCAATCGAAATTCATTAACCTTGCCGCTGCTTGTGGCGCGGGTCTTCACAAATAACGCGCACAACGCGGTTACGCCGGATGATTTTGCACTTCCGGCAAATTCTTTTCACTGAAGCGACGACTTTCATGGTTGACTCTTTATCTCACGTT
>JAITMH010000190.1 GCA_031277445.1 Burkholderiales bacterium | reverse complement strand
TGATACGGTTTGCCCTACAACCGGAGTCGAACATCCGGGAACTGTGTCGGCGCTATGGCGTTTGCCCGGCGACAGGCTACAAATGGCTTGGGCGCTACCTGAACGAAGGCGAAGCCGGGCTTGAAGAGCGCTCGCGTCGTCCGGTACACTCGCCGTGCCGGACGGATTGCCAAATAGAGAGCCAAATCCTGGAGGCTGCCCGGAAATGGCCTGTGTGGGGAGCCAGGAAACTCAAGGCATGGCTGGAGCGGCAAGGCCATGTGATGCCTGCGGCCAGCACCATCCACACGATCCTGCGCCGAAACGGGTTGCATGAGGCGAAAGGCGCACCATCACGATCCGTTGGGCGCTTTGAACATGAGGCGCCTAACCAACTCTGGCAGATGGACTTCAAAGGCCACTTCGAGGCAGACGCCGGGCGCTGCCACCCGCTGACCCTGCTGGACGACCACTCACGCTACCTGCTGTGCCTGAGCGCCTGCTCGGACGAAAAGCGCCAAACCGTGCAAAGTCGCCTCATCGAGGTCTTTACCCGCTACGGCCTTCCGGAGCGCATGACGATGGACAACGGCGCCCCTTGGGGAGATACCACAGGGCGTTGGACAGCGCTGGAATTGTGGCTGATGCGCCAAGGCATCGGAGTAGGTCATTCGCGCCCGTACCACCCGCAGACGCAGGGCAAACTGGAGCGGCTGCATGCCACGCTCAAAAGCGAACTGCTGCAAGGACGCCGTTTTACCGGTTTTGAACAGACCACCTGCTTCTTCGATCACTGGCGTCAGTGCTACAACCAGGAACGTCCGCACGAAGCGCTGACATGGCAAGTGCCGTCGGAGCGCTACCGACCATCAATCAGGAGTTACAACCCCAACCCCGCGCCACCGGAATACGATCCATCCATGAGTGTGCGCAAGGGGGATAGCAGCGGAAAGCTTTCCTTCAAGAACCATTCCGTGAAAATCGGCAAGGCTTTCATCGGGGAGTTTTTGGGTATCCGGGAAGAAAAGGGCGAAGGGATTTATTCCTTGTGGTGGTACAGCACCAAAATAGGCTTGATCGACTTGAAGCAAGGTGCCGTTTATGTGGGAAAATCCTTCTGAAATGTGTTCACGATGTCTCCGAACAACTGTCTGCGATGTCCCCGGTCTGAACACCCGCAAGCGGGAGAGGGGAGAAAGGCACGCTCCGCGTTCTCCGCGTCTCCGCGTGAGGCGGGGTTGCGGGCGGGACGCCCGCGCTCCTTTCTTTGCGTTCTTTGCGGTTAATTTTTATGGATTCTGCGACTTCGCGCAGAATGACAGCTATTTTTTTTCGTGGCTTTCGTGTTTTTCGTGGTTTAAAGGTTTTTTTCCCCGCCCCACGTGAAATCCGGCTTTGCGGTTAAAATTATTTTATTTGTAAACATGTCTTCTCATTTCCCACCTGCCATTTTGCTGATGGGGCCGACGGCGACCGGAAAAAGCGCGTTGGCGCTGGCGCTTGCCGATTATTTTGACGGCGAAATCGTCAGTGTCGATTCGGCGCAGGTCTATCGCGGGATGAATATCGGCACCGCCAAGCCGGATGCTGCAACGTGTGCGCGAATTCCGCATCATTTGATTGACTTGATCGACCCGACCGAGCCTTATTCGGCGGCGCGTTTTGTGCGCGATGCGCTTGCCGCCGTCCGGGAGATTCGGTTGCGCGGCAAACGGCCTTTGCTGGTGGGCGGCACGATGTTGTATTTCAAGGCGCTGCTCGAAGGTTTGAGTGAGTTGCCGATGGCGGATGAGGCTGTGCGCATTGAGCTGGATGCCTGGGCGGTGCGCGATGGCTGGCCGATGTTGCACGCGGAACTTGCTCGTGTCGATCCGGTTACGGCGGCGCGTCTTAAACCGACGGACGCGCAGCGTATTCAACGTGCGCTCGAGGTGTGGCGGTTGACGGGCGAGCCGTTGTCGAAGTTGCAGGGACAGCGGCAAGGACAGCAACAAGCAGATGAAACGTTGGGTTCGCATTTGTGTTTGGCTTTATTGCCGAATGACCGGAAGCTGTTGCATGAAGCCATTGCGCGACGTTTCGATCAGATGTTGGAAGAAGGGTTGATTGATGAGGTGCGAGCGCTGCGGTCGCGTTATCCGCTGACGCCATCCATGCCGTCGATGCGTTGCGTGGGTTATCGACAAGTCTGGACGTATCTCGATGGTGAAAGCGGTAAGGGAACTGATAAAGCCACGCTACGCGCCACCGGCATCGCGGCGACGCGGCAACTCGCCAAGCGGCAAATTACCTGGTTGCGCAGCATGTCGAATTTGTTGATGGCGGATCCGTTCACGGAAGATGTGAGCGTCTGGGCGAAGGCGTTGGTGGCGGGAACGTAGAAACGCCGGGGATGAATATCAACGGTGTGATATGCTACCCGAACCCATCGAAAGTTGAAAAAAATGCTTGATCCGTTTTTAGTTCCCTCCAAGTCGCAACGAAAAAGAGAGATGCATGAAGTTCAGGCATTGGGGGAAGCGTTGGTTGCGTTAAGCGTTGCCAGGCTGGAAACGCTCGATCTTCCTGAGCGCTTGTTCGACGCCATTGTCGCGGTGCAGACGATGACCCGGCATGAAGCGCGGCGGCGTCAGATGCAATTCATCGGGCGGTTGATGCGCGATGTTGACCCTGAGCCGATTCGAGCATTTCTGGCGGCGCAAACAGCCGTTCCTGCTGCCGAGAAAGCAAAAATGGCGTTGCTGGAAAATTGGCGGCAGCGTTTGCTGGAGGAACCTGCATCGTCGCTTGAAGCGTTGACGGTGAAATTCCCCGACACGTTTTCGGCGGAAGTGCGCGAGGCATGGCAGCAGCGCATTGAACAAGCGCAACAGGAACGCCGTCAGCAGAAGGCAGCGCCCAAGAATTACCGTTTGTTGTTTCAGGATTTGAAAATGCTTTTTGACGCGCACACGGGTGACGTTTCCCAAAGCGCGTCCAAAGCGGTGTCTCATATTTCAAAGCAGGTTTCGCCATGAATGCTTCTCTGTTGCGTGTTGGTCTGGTGTCGGTCAGCGACCGCGCTTCTCAGGGTGTTTACGAGGATCAGGGAATTCCTGCGCTGTGCGATTGGCTGACGCAGGCGCTGAAAACGCCGGTGCATTTCGAGACACGGTTGATTGCTGATGAACAGCCGATGATTGAGCGCACGTTGATCGAATTGATCGACGAGGCGCATTGTTCGCTGGTGCTGACGACCGGCGGCACTGGTCCGGCCATGCGCGATGTGACGCCGGATGCTACGGCGGCGGTTGCCGATAAAATCATGCCGGGCTTCGGCGAGCAGATGCGGCAGATTTCATTGCATTATGTGCCGACGGCGATTTTGTCGCGCCAGATCGGCGCCATCCGGAAAAAAGCGCTGATTTTGAATTTGCCGGGTCAGCCAAAGGCGATTCGTGAAACGCTGGAAGGCGTCAAGGACGAAAACGGGAAAACGCGGGTTCAGGGTATTTTTGCGGCGGTGCCGTATTGCATCGAATTGATCGGCGGGCCTTACGTCGAAACCCATGATGCGGTTTGTCCGGCATTTCGTCCCAAATCGGCGCGCCGTCCCTCAGCATAAGAGGTAAAATAATCCCTGTGCGCATTTTGAAATTGAGTTTGGAGTTAACAACATGGCGATAGCGCCTATCCCTGAAGTTCTCGCCGAGTTGAGAGCAGGCCGGATGATTGTTCTGGTCGATGAAGAAAACCGCGAGAACGAAGGTGACCTCATGCTTGCGGCGGAATTTGTGACGCCGGAAGCGATCAATTTCATGGCGACGCACGCACGCGGACTCGTTTGTCTGACGTTAACGTCGGAACGCTGCCAGCAATTGAAACTGCCGCTGATGACGCCAACCAATCGCTCATCGCTGGGCACCAATTTCACGTTGTCGATTGAAGCGGCAGAAGGAGTGACGACCGGCATTTCCGCAGCCGACCGCGCCCGTACCATTCAAGCGGCGGTTGCGCCCGATGCCAGGCCTGAAGATTTGGTGCAACCGGGACATATTTTTCCGCTGATGGCGCAACCCGGCGGCGTGTTGGTGCGGGCAGGTCACACGGAAGCGGGTTGCGATCTGGCGCGAATGGCGGGATTGATGCCGTCCACAGTAATCTGCGAAGTCCTCAAAGAGGATGGCGCGATGGCGCGTTTGCCGGATCTCGAAATCTTTGCGGAAAAACACGGATTGAAAATCGGTACGATTGCGGATCTGATTCATCACCGCAGTCAGAACGAAACGTTGCTGGAACGAATGGCGCAACGGCCATTGCAAACAACAGTGGGCGCGTTCGAGTTGTTTATTTACCGCGACAAGCTGACCGACGCAACACATTTGGCGCTGGTTCATGGAACACCGATACCGGAACAAGAAACGCTGGTGCGTGTGCATGAACCGATTTCGATCATGGATTTGCTGGACGTGCAAAGCGAGTCGCACGCCTGGGGCGTGTTTCCGGCGTTGCGCGAACTGAAGGCGGCGTCCGCAGGCGTGATGGTCTTTTTGCATCGACCGGAGAGCGCTCAGGATTTGCGCTACCGTGCGGCGGCGGAAAAACGGAATGCCGACGTGTCGATGGCGCTGCGCGATTATGGAATCGGCGCACAGATTCTGCGCGACTTGAACGTTCAGAAAATGCGCTTGCTGGCGCGGCCACGGAAAATGCCGAGCATGGCGGGTTTCGGATTGGAAGTGACCGGGTTTCAGGAACAGGGACTGTTGAACGCGCCGTCGTGAACGAAACAGAACAACTTCACTTTTTTTGAACGATGATGAAACTTCACGAAATTCCCAACAAAACGCACGCAGCCGGAATGCGTATCGGCATTGTGCTGGCGCGTTTCAATGCCGAAACAGGCGAAGGGCTGCTCAAAGGCGCATTGCGCTTTTTGCGTGAAAAAGAAGTGATTGACGCGCATATTACGCTGGTGCGGGTTCCCGGAGCGCTGGAGATTCCTCTGGCGTTGCAGGGAATGGCGCAGACCGGGCGTTTTCATGCGCTGATTGCGCTGGGTGCTGTGATTCGCGGCGAAACCTATCATTTCGAGATCGTCAGCAATGAATCGGCGCGTGGCATCAGCGACGTTGCGCTCGATTTCGATATTGCGATCGGCAACGGCGTGTTGACGTGCGAAACCGACGAACAGGCGTTGGCGCGGATGGATCAGAAAGGTTACGAAGCGGCGCTGGCCGCCGTCGAATTGGCCAATACATTGGAGCGTTTGCGTAAAAATGCCGACTGAACGACCGGAAGACATGTCGGAAAAACCACCGGCAACGAAGCCACCGAAAAGCAAGATTGATTTCATGGGGCGTCGTCGGGCGCGGGCGTTGGTGATGCAGGGGCTTTATCAATACCAACTGCTGAAAAACGCAACTGAGAACACAACTAAGAACGCAACTGCAAACACAACGGCGGCAACGGCTGAGGAGATTCGTTTGTACCTGATGGACAGCCCGAACTATGCGCGTTGCGATGAGGCGTATTTTGATACGTTGTGGCGCGGCGTCAGCAGTCAGTACGAAGCGTTGCGTAATCGTTTTGCGCCGTATGTTGCGACCGAGCGCGATACGCAAACGTTGTCGCCGGTTGAAACAGCCGTTCTCGTACTGGCCACCTGGGAACTTTCGGAGCGGCTGGACATTCCTTACCGGATTGTTCTCAACGAAGCCATCGACCTCGCCAAAACATATGGGGGAACCGACGGCCACAAATTCGTGAACGGCGTACTCGATAAGCTGGCGGTGCAGTGTCGCGCCGATGAGATAAGGGTATCAGGGATCAGAGGTCAGGAATCAGGTATCAGAAAAACAGATTAACCGCAAAGAACGCAAAGAGCGCAAAAGAAATTTGCCTCACGCGGAGGCGCGAACAACTCCCCTCTCCCCTCGCGGGAGAGGGGTCGGGGGAGAGGGGGCGGCCATTCCATTAATTCAGCGTTGTTCCGATACACGAATTTTCTGGATTGCTTCGCTTCGCTCGCAATGACGCCGTTCTTCTTCGCGCCTTCGCGTGAGATATGGATTCTGCGACTTCGCTTCGCGCAGAATGACGGAAACCCATCCCCACCCCAGCCCTCCCCTTGAAGGGGAGGGAGCGTTAGCTCCGCGTCTCCGCGAGAGATACAAAAGGGCGGGTTTGAAACCCGCCCCTACCTATTTACGCCTTCGCAGGAATTTCTTTGTGTTCTTTGCGTTCTTTGCGGTTAAATTGTTTTTCTGGATTCTGCGTCCTGCGACTTCGCGCAGGATGACGCGCTTCGCTACGCGCAGAATGACGCATTCGGGTTTTCTGATCCCCGCTTCCTGATATCTGATTCCTGCTACGGATTAAGCGCAATCCGGTGAATGGTCAACGTTTCTTCGGGCGCATGCAGTTCGACATCCAGTCTCAGGCGTTCGGCAATCACATTTTTTTCGATCCAGCTTTCAGGCCATTGCAACGGGACGTCGAAGCGCACAAAGCCGTTAACAAACGGCACGGCTTTGGGTTCTTTCACGGAGGAAAGCGTTTGCCAATCCGCGTTGGGCGTGTCTTGCGCGGCGACGGTTAATTGCGCAACAGCAGCGCTTGATTTTTCCGGAACGATCAAACGCAATGTTTTCAGGCGCGGTGTTCGCAACACTTGATCGGCGGGGGAGAGCAATTCGATTTTCTGATGATTAGCGGTAAGCGCCAAGGCGCCCGTCTGCGCTTGTAAACGTCCGGCGGAAATTGTCCAACCGTCGTCGCTGGCGTAATGGGCGCTGCCGAATGTCCACAGTCGCAGGCTTTCAGGAAAGAACGCACGCGACACCATGAAGTCGCGCATGGCTTCTTCTGTTCCGGTGTTGCGGAATGAGGTATAGGACACGTAAGCGGGATCGTCGGCGAACAGGCCGTTGCTGCCGTTCCAGGCCATGTGCGAAATTCTTTGTGCGTCGAAATTGTAGGCGTCGCGGTAGGTCAGGTAAGCGTTGTGGTATTGCGGCGGTGTGCGGGCATCGCCGATATCGGCGGCGTTGTATTCAACAATTCCCCAACCGTCGTCAACGCGGGCGAATTCGGAAAACAGGCTGTGACCGTAAGGCATCGCAACATCGTTGCGTGCGGGTTTGTCGTAAACGATTGCGCCAAGGTGCGAACCGTTGCGCGGCTTGGAACCTTCAATCGACACGCCGGCCGATTCGTGGTAGCTGAATGGTTTTTTTCCTTCGATGTAAACGGAAGGGAAGGTGCTCGCGACAGAAGCCGCAAAGCCTTGTGCTGAAAAAATCCGGTCTTCGGGAATACCGGCTTTGGCCACCCAATGCGCAAGCTCGGTGTAGTGCAAATGGACGATGTGTTTACGAAACGCATCCCACAAATGCCACCATGGATTTTCCCAGACGTGTTCAATCGTGGGTGCGGAATTCAGATGGGTCATCCATTCGGGAGACGGGCGCGGCGGATCGACGTCATCCCAATGTTGCCAGTGATGTCCGGCAATAGCATTGACTTCATCAAGCGTCAGCGTTTGGGCGCGGCGCCAGACCGACAAATCGGGGATGGACGAATCGACGCTTTTTCCGGCGTAAGCCCCCGTACCTTGCAACCATTCGCGGAATTGCCGCAACATCCCCGGGTTGTAATCGAAGGTGGCGTGGCCGCTGAAGAACGGATTCATGTAAGTATCGGCGTCGAGCGTGATGCCGGCAAAAAGATCGGGGTGCTTTTTCGCAAAGGCGGCGATGTGGCGTGCCGCTGCTTGCAGGTTGCGCTTCTTGTAAGCGCGTACTTTTTCAGCGTAAACATGGTAGGTCAGCGAGCGCGCCAGTCGCGGCGAAGCGGTCGAACCGGGCAGATGACTCAAGTGATCGCTTGGATAAACCATGTTGTCTTGCGCCCATTGACACAGCGCCGGGTCTTCTTCGAGATGGTCGGAGAGATCCCACTCCGACGTGGTGCAACTGGCGTTGCTCCAAATACCGCCGTTCAGAATGAATTGTATCGGCGTCTTTTTTTCGATGGCGTAAGCGATGGCGCCGTCGAGGTTGTCTTCGGCAGCGAGGCGGTCGTCGCAGCGGCGGGTTAAGTCGAACGCGGGATCGAAAACCCAGTCGTTTTTTGCGCCCTTCGTTGTGCGCATGTAAAGAATCGGGACGGAGACGCCGGTTCTTATCGTTGGCGAAATATAATTACGATAGGCGGTATCAATTTCGCCGCCGCCACCGAAGGGCAGCCCCGAAGTCATCATCAGAAGATAGAAAGGCCGTTTGCCCTGAGCGGAAAAACGCTCCGAGGCAGGTAGCCAACTTCGCTTGCCCAGCGATTTGGTTTTGCCGTCGCGGTTGATGGCGATGATCTCAATCGGTTGGCGGTCGAGCGACGAAAACGAATCAGGCAAAGCGATTCGTGCTTCAAATCCCGAATGCTCGATACCGATATGTTGAGGCAAAGCGTTGCGAACATCGTCGCGGGGAATATTCAATGTGGCCGTGTATGTCTCGTTCGGAAAACGGATTTCGACAGCACGGAGTCCGACCGGATCGAAAGCCCAACCGGCAAATTCGAGCGTGTGTCCGGTCAACGATTCCTGAGCGGGCGTATCCAGACCGCCGATCAGTTCGGCGGCGACTGTTGATACGGTGACCGGAGCGTGGGGTAGAGGCTGTATCGTTGACGGCGGCGCAAGAAACACCGCAGTGGCAAAAGCAGTGGCGCGATGGTACAAACGCGGCCCGGCGGCAAAGGAAATCAGCAGACCGGCCAGCAATGCGCCGGTCGCAATGGAGGGTCCGTAGCAGCGGAGAAATGAACGCATGAAAAACTTTTCAGGGAGAACGCAATCGGCGACGTCAGATCAAAAGCAGCGTCGCCAATCCCAAAAATATAAAGAAGCCGCCGGAATCGGTGCAGGCGGTGATGAGCACCGACGATCCCAAGGCCGGATCGCGCCCCAGTTTCACCCGGATCATCGGAATCAGCACGCCCATGAAAGCGGCGAGCAGCATGTTGAGCGTCATCGCCAACACCATGACGCCACCCAGCGCCCAGTCTTTGTAAAGCAAAAACGCAGCGACTCCCATGACGCCGCCCCAGATGAGTCCGTTTAACAGGGCAACCAGCAATTCTTTGCGAAAGAGCTGACGGGCGTTCTCTGTTGTGATTTGCCCCAAAGCCAATGAGCGAACGATTAAGGTAATCGTCTGGTTGCCGGTGTTGCCGCCGACACCGGCGACGATGGGCATGAGCGCCGCCAGCGCGACGAGTTGACTGATGGAACCTTCGAACACGGAAATAACACGCGAAGCGATAAACGCCGTGACGAGGTTGATCGCCAGCCACTGCCAACGGTTCTGGAACGATTTCCACACCGACGCGAACGCATCTTCTTCTTCGTGCAAACCGGCGTGCGCCAGCACTTCTTCACCGGCGCGTTCTTTGATGAAGTCGAGAATTTCATCGACGGTGACACGACCAACCAGTTTGCCGCTGGTATCGACCACCGGCGCCGACACCAGATCGTAACGTTCGAAAGCGTCGGCGGCTTCGTCGGCTTTTTCGTGCTGCAATAAAACGACGGGCGAAGGTTGCATCACATCGCTGACCAGTTGTTCTTCGTCGCTGACCAGCAACACCTGAGTCGGTAACACGCCCAATAACTTTTCATTGCGGTCAACGACGAACACCTGATCGGTTTGCGTCGGCAATTTATCGAAGCGCCGCAGATAACGGAAGACCACTTCGAGCGAAACGTCAGGCCGCACTTGCACTTCTTCAAAATCCATCAATGCGCCGACCATGTCCTCGTCGAAGGACATCGCCGAACGCAAATGTTCGCGTTCTTCGACCGGCAAGCCTTCAAACACATCGTCGATCACTTCCTGCGGCAGGTCGGGCGCCAGCGCGGCGATCTCGTCGGTGGGCAATGTTTCGGTGGCGGCGATCAACTCCTCGGTGTCCATCGTCGAAATCAGCGATCCGCGCACGGCATCGGAAACTTCGATAAGGATTTCACCTTCGCGGTCGGCGCGTACCAGATCCCACAAATACAAGCGCTCGTTCAGCGGCAATGTTTCGAGAAGGAACGCGATGTCAGCCGGGTGGAGGGCGTTGAGTTGTTCGCGCAGTTCGGACAGACTGCGTTGAACGGTGGTGCTTTCAAGCAGCGATGCCTGATTTTCATCAAGCGGTGTTTCTTCGATTTGTTCGCGTGCCAGTCCCTCAATCAGGAGATGCCGACGTAGCAGCGTCGTAATCTCGGCGAGCGCTCGCTGCCCGTGATCGGGCGTCTCGTTTTTGTTGGAGCGAAGGTCTTCGTGGTGAGAGGGCAGCATGATAGCGAAGGAAAAGGCAAGTGTGTCGTCGAAAAAATCGCCTGGAAAAGTGTTCAGGGCGTATTGTATCGCCATGTTCATGTTTTCGGGAGGAGATGCCGCGTAACCGTGTAAAATAGACCCCGTGAGCTTTCTTTTATGCGACAAACTTAAAGAGAGCCTCATGAGTATTTCATGGTCGCAGATGCAGGAGACGCTTTCCGTGTTCAAGGGGAGGGGCGTTGCAAGCGGCTGACGTGATAAGACGGGACACCGACAGGAAGGAGCTGACCGATGCCTCATCTGCTCGAAAAGCGCTTGGCGTATTTAAGTAAACACGGCGAGAAGGAAGCGTTGCGCCGGGTGCGTATTGGTCTGGAACGGGAAGCGTTGCGGGTTAGCCCTGAGGGGTGGTTAAGTCAGAGGCCGCACCCTCACGCGCTGGGCAGCGCTTTGATGCATCCGCAGATCACCACCGATTATTCGGAGGCGTTGCTGGAATTCGTCACACCTCCATTGGCAACACCCGAGGAAACGTTGCAACGGCTGGACACGATTCAGCATTTCACGGTGCAACAACTGGGCGATGAGATGCTGTGGAACGCCAGCATGCCGTGCCTTCTCGAAGGCGATGACGGTATTCCGGTCGCGCAATACGGCGCCTCCAATCTGGCGAAATTCAAACACGTTTACCGCATCGGGTTGGCGCATCGTTACGGCAAGGCGATGCAAACCATTGCAGGCATCCATTACAACTTCTCGTTTGCCGAGGAGACCTGGCCGGTGTGGTTGGCGGTCGATGGCGTTCGAGCCGATTCGGCGGATGAAGTTCAGGCGTTCCGTTCGCAGCGCTATCTTGATTTGCTGCGCAATATTCAGCGCTACGGCTTTTTAATTTCCTATCTGTTCGGCGCTTCGCCGGCAGTGGGCCGGTCGTTTTTCACGACGGGTACAGGCAACGCCAACTTGCCGACGTTTGACGACGACACCTATTATCTTCCGCAGGGGACGTCGCTGCGTTTGTCCGGTTTGGGTTACAGCAACCGTAAAGCGCCACTTTTTGTATCGAGCGACAGCCTTGATGCCTATCTTTCTGCGTTGTATCAGGCGACGCAGACACCGAGCGCAGCGTTCGAGAAGGTGGGCGTGAAGGTGGGCGGCGTTTATCGGCAGTTAAACGCCAATACTTTGCAAATCGATAACGAATATTACAACAGTGTGCGCCCCAAGCAACCGCCGCAAGTGGGCGAAACACCCAGTCGTGCATTGCGTCAACGAGGCGTTGCCTATCTCGAACTGCGCTCTCTGGACACATCACCGTTCGCTCCGGCGGGAACCGACCTTGAGACAATGCGCTTTATTCAGGCTTGGTTGACGACATG
>JAITMH010000129.1 GCA_031277445.1 Burkholderiales bacterium | reverse complement strand
TTAAACCTGATTTGCTTTTGATCTATCGAAAAGCAAATACCGACACACTCAGGCTGGCGCGGCTTGGTTCGCACAGCGAACTTTTCGATTAACAACACCATGCCCTCCCCACAAACCCTTTTTCTCGCCGGTCACGGCAGTCGCATCGTTGATGACCTGATTGCCGATTTCGGCGATTACGCCACTGAATGCGACGTTTTCGATCGCAGCCTCTGCTTCGCCGATGCCAGCGATGTCGGTCTGCTACGCGTGAGCGGCGCCGATGCCACTGCTTTTCTGCACAACCAGTTCTCTACCAACGTCTCGGCGCTCATGCCGGGACAAGGCCAGTACAGCACGTACAACTCGCCCAAAGGACGGATGCTGGCGAGTCTTTTTCTGTGGCGCGAAAAACCTTCCCCTCTCCTGCAAGCGGGAGAGGGGAAAAAACACCCTCCCCTTCAAGGGGAGGGTTGGGGTGGAGATGGGGTTTCAGTTCCTCCCTCCCCGTCAACTCCTCTCCCACAAGAGAGGGGTGAAAAGATTCCCGTATTCTTCATTCTGCTCGCCGCCGACCTTGCCGAAACCATCCGCAAACGCCTTTCGATGTATGTGTTACGCGCCAAAGTGACCATCGAAGATGTCAGCGCCTCATACGCATTCCTTGGCCTTTGCGGTGCCGATGTTTCCGGCGCTGTTTTCACTCAAGCGAAAACATGCCTCGGGCTGGACACTCTTCCAAAACTGCATCACGTCCAGATGCAAAACGACATCACTGTCGTAGCGTTATCGCCGACCCGCCTGCTTTTAATTCTACCGTCGGAAACACTGCCCGAACATTGGGCAATGCTCAGTCAAAGCACCCATCCTGCCGGTCGCCACCTCTGGCAACGTGCAGCAATACTCGACGGCATCCCGCTCATCACCGCCGCAACCTCCGACCGATTGATTCCACAGTTCGCCAACCAGGACGCGCTGGGCGGGCTTGATTTTCAAAAAGGTTGCTATCCCGGTCAGGAAATCGTCGCACGAACCCGCTATCTTGGGCGCATCAAAGAACGGTTGTATCTGGCGCGTTGCGATGAAGCCGCTGTTTTTCCTGCCGCCACACCACTTTACAGCCCGGCATTCGGCGAACAAGCCTGCGGCCTCATCGTCAACGCCACGCCCGACCGACAAGGACAAATCATGCTTGCCTCGTTCCAAACGAGCGCCGCCGATAACCCGATACACGTCGCCCGTCCCGACGGATCGGTGTTGACTTTGTTGCCGCTGCCTTATGAACTTCCGGCAGATGAAATTCCCAACCGGGTTAAGTTGTGAGCGCTGTGCTTTCGCGTTTTTCGTGGTTAAAGTTTTTTTCTCCGCGCTCTCCGCACCTCCGCGTGAGACCAACCCGTCGCGGTTCGCTGCGCTCACCACGACCTGTGAACTTCGCGCTTCCGGCGGATGAGGTTCCCAATCGGGTCAAGTTGTAATTCACTCTACCTCTCGCCAACGCTGAAGCAACGGGTAATACAAAACCAGTTTCAGCGGTCTTTCCTCAAAACGTTCCATCAACGCCGCGTAGCCTTCCATCTGCGCTCGATGCTTTTCGACTTCCGCGTCAAGCCAGGCCTCGATATCCGTCGCATTGGTTTCCGTCGTTTTGTAATCGACGATCCAGCGAACGCCGTCGTCGATAAACGTTCGATCCAGTCGCACATGGTGATTATCTGCATGAGAGGATTCCGAAAACGTCGAGAGCGCCCATTCGTTGCGTGCTTCTTCCCGCGCCGGATCAAGCAACCATTGCGCGAATGGATCGTCACGCACTGCGCTCAATGTTGCGATCACGCGCCGGGCGGCGTCATCGTATTGCGCTACCGATACTCCCAGTTCAGCCAGACTATAAGCAATCGTTTCGCGCTGCGCTTCCAGAAACGTCGGCGTCCAGTCCTGCAACCGCTGGCCATTGGGAATACCAACCCGCGACAACCAATCATGCACCAGCGTCCCGACGGGCCGCGCAGCAACATTCGTTTCGTTGAACGATAACGGCGCGACATGCGAACGCGGCCTCTCTGTCACGATCAGCGCATCATTGCGTTCGAAACACGCCTCCGGCAACCGCCGCAACGGCAAACCAGAATCGTTTTCAGTCAATGAAGGGGTTGGCGATAGCGCTCCCGCTTCCATCACAGGCGGCGCGATCATTCCTTTCGCGTACAACACTTCCCACCAGAGCGCCATCGCCGATCCCTTTTTCGGCGCAGCCCATTGCAACAAACCGCCATCGCCAGCGTCTGCTTTATCTTCTTTCACATGGGCGGCCGTGGTCAAAACCAGTTGCCGCTCGGCGCGTGTGGCGCCGACATACAGCAAACGCGCCAACTCATAACGCTCTTCCTCTTTTTCGAGAAACGCCAGATAGTCATCCAAACCGGAATGAACGCCTGTTTCTTTCTCCGTTGTTGCGTGTGCTTTTTTCTGACGCGCCGCCAATAACAATCCCTTCGGTCGTTGCCGCCAACGCAACAGAGGCGTTTCCGACCGCCCTGTCCCCCGCCCCAATCCGGGCACAATCACCGTATCGAATTGCAATCCCTTGGCCTGATGCAGTGTCATCACCTTGACGCGAACGCCCGACTCTTTCGCGTCAATCACTTCCTCTGGCAAATAGGCTTCTTCGAGGCGACGTTTGAACAACGGCCAATCAGGAATACC
>JAITMH010000156.1 GCA_031277445.1 Burkholderiales bacterium | reverse complement strand
TTGCAGAGCTTCCGTGCGACGTTGATCCCGATGCTGGCAGTGCCGGTGGTATTGCTTGGGACGCTCGGCATTCTGGCGGTTCTCGGTTATTCGATCAATATGTTGACGATGTTTGCGTTCGTGCTGGCCATCGGGTTGTTGGTGGACGACGCGATTGTGGTCGTTGAAAACGCCGAGCGCTTGATGACCGAGGAAAAACTCTCACCTCGTGACGCCGCACGAAAATCGATGACACAGATCACCGGTGCGCTGGTTGGCATCGTGATGGTGTTGTGTGCGGTGTTGATTCCGATGGCGTTTTTCGGCGGGACGACCGGGGTGATTTATCGGCAGTTTTCGATCACCCTGGTGTCGGCGCTGGTGTTGTCACTGCTGGTCGCCATTGTTCTGACGCCTGCGTTGTGCGCGACCATCATGAAGCCGATTCACGCGGGCGACAAGCACGAAAAAAGAGGCTTCTTCGGCTGGTTCAACCGGATGTTCAAAACCAACACCATACGTTACGAGAGAATCGTTGCGGTAATTCTGAAAGCGCCGTTGGTGGCCATGCTGTTTTATTTGGTTATCGTCGCCGTCGTTGTGGTGATGTTCATGTCGCTGCCGAAATCGTTCCTTCCCGACGAAGATCAGGGAGCCGTTTTTGTTTTCGTGCAATTACCAGCGGGAGCAACCCAGGAGCGGACGTTCGAAGTCATCAAGCAAGTCGAAAAACATTTCCTGGAAAACGAAAAAGAAGCCGTGGAAGCAACGATGGCGATTGCCGGCATGAACTTCGCCAGCGGCAACGGGCAAAACATGGCCTCGCTTTTCGTTCGGTTGAAGCACTGGGACGAGCGCTCGGATCCCTTTGGAACCAGGTTGTGGAATTTGCTGACTGAGCCTTTAAGGCTCATTGGAATGCCTCCCAAAATTCCCAGGCTTTCCGCCAAGGCGGTTGTCCAACGGGCCGCCCCGGCGCTTGCCGGGATTCGGGAGGCGTCTGTCTTCGCTGTTCTGCCGCCATCGGTTCCCGGCCTGGGTTTGGCAACGGGGTTTGAGATGTTTCTTCAGGATCGCGCCGGCCTTGGCCATGAGCAGTTGATGGAGGCGCGCGGCCAGTTGCTGGGGATGGCGATGAACAGCAAGCTGCTGACCCAAGTGCGCCCCGGCGGACAGGAGGACGCGCCACAGTTTAAGATCGATATCGACCATCCGAAAGCACAGGCGTTTGGACTGTCGCAAGCCGCGATCAACAGCACCTTGTCGGCAGCTTGGGGTGGGTACTATATCAACGATTTTCTCGATAAAGGTCGCGTCAAGCGCGTTTACTTGCAGTCGGAAGCGGAGCACCGGATGTTGCCGGAAAACATCAAGGATTGGTACGTCCGTAACAACCAGGGACAAATGGTGCCTTTCTCCGCGTTTACATCGACGAAATGGGAGTTTGGCTCTCCGCGTCTTGAACGGTTTAACGGTTTACCCGCCATCAAAATTTCAGGTGAGGCTGTGCAAGGTGTCAGCTCGGGAACCGCTATGAACGAAATGGAAGCGCTGGTCGCCAAACTGCCGCTAGGGTTTGGAAGTGAATGGTCTGGCATATCGTTTGAGGAAAAAGCGGCGGGAGATAAAGCGATGCTTCTCTTTGTGTTATCGGCGTTGGTGGTGTTCCTCTGTCTTGCGGCGCTGTATGAGAGTTGGGCGATTCCATTTTCGGTGGTGTTGGTGATTCCACTCGGTATCATCGGGATGCTGATTGCGATGATGACGCGGGGCTTTGTCAACGACGTGTTCTTCCATGTGGGCTTGTTGACCATCATGGGGCTATCGGCGAAAAACGCGATCCTGATCGTTGAATTCGCCAAGAGTGCGCAGGAACGCGGGAAGGCGTTGATCGAGGCCACACTGGAAGCGGTGCATCTGCGCTTGCGACCGGTGTTGATGACGTCGATGGCCTTTGGTATCGGCGTGTTCCCGTTGACGCTTAATACCGGTGCCGGTTCCGGCGGACAGAACGTGATCGGTACCGGCGTGGTCGGCGGTTTGTTCTCGACGACAGCGCTCGGTATTTTCCTGATACCGGTGTTTTACGTCGTGGTGCGCAGCATCTTCAAACACAATTACGATAAAAACAAACCGGCGTTGCCGTCTTCGACAACGGAGGGTTTCTAAAATGAGCCAAACCATGAAACCGAAAACATTATCGTTGGCTGTTGCCGTGCTGCTGTTGGGCGGCTGCACCTTGATTCCCAAATACGAACAACCGCAAGCGCCGGTCGCAACGCAATGGCCGACCGGCGCGGCGTACCGCGCTCAGGATGTCGGCGCGACCGGCCCGCAGGCGGCGGATGTCGGCTGGCGAGAGTTCTTCACCGACCCGAACCTGCAACGGCTGATTGAAACGGCGCTGGAGAACAACCGCGATCTGCGGGTGTCGGCGCTTAACATTCAGCGTGCGCAGGCGATGTACCGCATTCGACACGCGGATCTGCTCCCGACGGTTGCGGTCGGCGCCAGCGAAACGGCGCAGCGGGTTCCTGCGGATTTAAGCGCGGCCGGACGGTCGATGATTGTGCGCCAGTATGGCGCCAGCGTTGGCATCAGCAATTACGAACTCGATTTTTTTGGTCGCGTTCGCAGCTTGAACGAGCAGGCGCTGGAACTGTATTTTGCGACCGAGGAAGCCTGGCGCAGCGCCCGAATCAGTCTGGTGTCGGAAGTCGCCAATGCTTACCTGGTGTGGCTGGCCGACCGTCAGCGGTTGCAAGTGGCGCAGGAAACCTTGGAAAGCCAGCAGAAATCGTATGATTTGATCAAAATGCGCTACGACCAGGGAGTCGCCTCCGAACTGAATTTGCGGCAAGCGCAAACCAGTGTTGAGATGGCGCGAGTCGATGTGGCAAGCTACACAACATGGGTGGCGCGAGATGAGAATGCGCTGTCGTTGCTGCTCGGAACGCAAGCATTGCCGGAATGGTTGACGGCGGACAAAATGGAAGACCTCGGCGCGGTGATTCATCTGACGGCTGGTGAGATACCGTCAACCGTATTGCAGCAACGCCCCGACGTACTCGCTGCCGAACACCAACTGAGAGCGGCCAACGCCAATATCGGCGCAGCGCGGGCGGCGTTCTTTCCGTCCATCTCATTGACGACTTCGCTCGGTACGGCCAGCGCGTCATTGTCGGGATTGTTCAGCGGCGGTTCGGGCATGTGGACGTTCATGCCGCAGATCGGCTTGCCGATATTCGACAGCGGACGCAACCTCGCCAACCTCGAAGTCTCCGAGACGGATCGCGCCATTGCGCTTGCCCAATACGAGAAAGCGATTCAGAGCGCTTTCCGCGAAGTCTCGGACGCGCTGGCGCAACGCGGAACGATTGACGAACAACTGGCGGCGCAAAAAGCGCTGGCCGAGGCGACAACCGCGACCTTCCGTCTGGCGACAGCGCGCTACGAAAAAGGCATCGACAGCTATTTGAACGTGCTTGACGCGCAACGAGCGATGTATTCCGCCGATCTCGGACTGGTCAGCGTGCGGCTGGCCAAACAGATGAATCAGGTGGCGTTGTACAAATCGTTGGGCGGCGGGGTCGAGTAGGCAGGAATCAGAGGTCAGGTGTCAGGGATCAGACCGTAGCCGGAGAAAAAAGCGTTTAACCACGAAAAACACGAAAGTCACGAAAAAAATGATCGTCTGCGCAAAGCGAAGAACCGTAGGCTGGCGATGAGCGCAGCGAATCCCAGCGGGTCGACCTCACGCGGTGTTTTGTAGGGGCGGGTTTTAAACCCGCCCAGAAAAATTAACCGCAAAGATCGCAAAGAAAAGGCGTCTCACGCGGAGGCGCGAAGAACACGGCGGCTCCCTCCCCTTCAAGGGGAGGGCTGGGGTGGGGATGGGTTTTTCTGGATTGCTTCGCTTCGCTCGCAATGACGCCGTTTTGGTTTCACGCGAAGGCGCGAAGACGCGAAGGTGTGTTTTAAAGCCCCCTTTTTGAAAGGGGGTGCCGCCGAA
>JAITMH010000041.1 GCA_031277445.1 Burkholderiales bacterium | reverse complement strand
TGTGCGCGGCGACACGTCGGGCAAGGTGATGAAGCCTGCCAAGATCGCCAGTGGGCTGGAAGTGCCCGTTCCGTTGTTCGTCGATACGGGCGACAAGATTGAGATTGACACGCGCACCGGCGAATACCGCCGTCGCGTGTAAGTCATCGTTGTCGAACGTTCGCCGCTTGTTTGCCGTTCGTTGATGGCCGCTTGGTAATGGCAAATTCTAAAAAAACGTTGCGTTTGCCGGATGGCAAGCACTCGGTTCGCACTGATGCGGCGGCGATTTCAAAGCCGCCGCGTCCGCACAAGCCCTGGAGTCAGACGCTGACGAAAAAACGTCCGCCGCGTGTTGCTGCGGAAACGAAAGGATACGCTTCCCCCTCTCCCCCAACCCCTCTCCCACGAGGGGAGAGGGGAGTAAAGCGTGACCGCTCGGAAAGTGAATGGGGCAAACCCATCCCCACCCCAGCCCTCCCCTTGAAGGGGAGAGAGTCTTCTTCTGCAAGCGGAGGAGGAGGCTTCAGAGACAAGCGCCCGCCGCGTTTTCCCTCCCCCCTCGCGGGGGAGGGTGCCCCGAAGGGGCGGGAGAGGGGGGAAAAACATTCGTTTTCCCCCAACCCCTCTCCCCCTGCCCCTCTCCCACAAGGGGAGAGGGGAGCAAAGCGCGAAGCAATTGCGTCTGGAAGGCGCACGACTGAAAAGTTTTCACCCTCTCCCCAACCTTCTCCCGAAAACGGGGGCGGAAAAGAGCGGCGCTTTGGAGATAAGCGCGGTCGTTCGGAGGGCGAGCGTTCGGAAAATCGCCAGCGATATGGAGAAAAACCTTTCGCGCGGCGAGAGAATGTAAAAAGCGAGAACGTAAAAGTTGGAAGCACAAGAACCGAAAACTTCAAAGCAAGAAAAACCGAAGCGCCCGTGAAAAAGACAGTTTCGCTTTTGCCGCCACTGGAAGGTGTGCGCGTTTCCAAGTTGCTGGCCAGTCGTGGTCTTTGTTCACGGCGCGAGGCTGATGAATACATTGAGCGCGGCTGGGTACGTGTTAACGGTCAGCGTATTTCGCTCGGCGCTCGTGCGCAGCCCGACGACGACATCACGCTGTCGCCGCAAGCAAAAACGCAGCAGGCGCGACGTGTCACGATTTTGCTGCACAAGCCGGTCGGTTATGTCTCGGGGCAGCCGGAGCCGGGTTATCAACCCGCCATTGTGTTGATTAAGCCGGAAAACCAATGCCAACAGGACGGCGACCCGCCTTTCAGCGCCGCGCACTTGCGTCACCTTGCGCCGGCGGGACGGCTTGATATTGATTCGACCGGGCTGTTGGTGCTGACTCAGGACGGTCGCGTGGCGCGTGATCTGGTCGGCGAAATGTCGTCGATCGACAAGGAATATCTGGTGCGTGTCGAAGGCGTTTTAAGCGACGCGAATCTGGCGTTGCTCAATCACGGGCTGAGTCTTGATGGCGAAGCGCTGAAACCGGCACGGGTGGAGTGGATCAACGACGATCAGTTGCGTTTTGTTCTGCGCGAAGGGAAAAAACGTCAGATTCGCCGGATGTGCGAGGCGGTCGGTTTGGCCATTACCGGTCTCAAGCGGGTGCGGGTTGGTCGTGTGCGTCTGGGTGAATTGCCGCTCGGTCAATGGCGCTATCTGCGCGATGACGAATCGTTCGGTCATTCGGGAAAAACAAATTAACCGCAAAGAACACATAGCGCGCAAAGAAATTCTCACGCGGAGGCGCGGAGTGCGCGGGAATGACGAAGTTCTGATACCTGATACCTGATACCTGATACCTGCGATTTAAGATACCATTGACCCGTTTTATTTGAACCACCTTTTGAAAGTTTTGCATTGATGATGTCAACACCTTCCTCCTTCACCGATCTGGGATTGTCCCCGGAACTGTTGGCTGCACTGTCCGATCTCGGTTATGAGACGCCTTCGCCGATTCAGTCGGCCTGTATCCCGCACCTGCTTGCCGGTTGCGATCTGCTGGGCATGGCGCAAACCGGCACCGGCAAAACCGCCGCTTTCGCGCTGCCGATTTTGCAGCAGATCAATATTAAGAAACGCATGCCGCAGGCGCTGATTCTGGCGCCGACCCGCGAGCTTGCGATTCAAGTTGCCGAAGCTTGTCAGAGTTACGCCCGCCATATGCCGGGATTCCACGTCGCGCCGATTTACGGCGGGCAAAGTATGGGATTGCAACTCAAGCAACTGGGGCGCGGTGTTCACGTCGTTATCGGCACACCGGGCCGGGTGATGGATCACATCGAGCGCAAAAGTCTCGATCTCTCGCACTTGAAAACGCTGGTGCTTGATGAAGCCGATGAGATGTTGCGCATGGGTTTCATTGATGACGTCGAATGGATTTTGCAGCACGTTCCGGCGACACGTCAGACGGCGTTGTTCTCGGCCACGATGCCCGATCCGATTCGTCGCGTCGCGCAAAAGTATCTGCGCGACCCGGAAGAAGTCAAGATCAAATCAACGACTGCAACAGTCACCTCCATTCGCCAGCGCTATTGGAAAGTCAGCGGTCTGCACAAGCTCGATGCGTTGACCCGCATTCTCGAAGTCGAAGACGATCTCGACGCCGCAATTATTTTTGTGCGCACCAAGACAGCGACGGTTGAGCGTGCCGAAAAACTTGAGGCGCGTGGTTATGGCGCTGCTGCGTTGAACGGCGACATGAATCAGGTTTTGCGTGAACGCACGATTGACCAACTGAAAAACGGAAGCATTGATATTGTCGTTGCCACGGACGTTGCCGCACGCGGCCTTGATGTGCCACGCATCAGCCATGTGATCAATTACGATATCCCGAACGACACGGAAGCGTACATTCACCGGATCGGTCGCACCGGACGCGCCGGACGACAAGGCAGCGCCATTTTGTTTGTGGCGCCACGCGAACTTTATTCTCTGCGTGCGATTGAACGCGCCACCCGTCAACCGATTGAACCGCTGGTGTTGCCATCGAAACAGGCGGTTGCCGACCGTCGCGTTGCGCAATTCAAAGAACAAATTATGCAAGTGATTGAAAGCGAGGAACTGGATTTCTTTATCGAAGTCGTCAACGAACTCGAAGAAGAATCCACCGAAACCGATGTTCGCGAAATCGCCGCCGCGCTTGCTTTTCTCGTTCAACAGGAAAGGCCGCTACGCGCCGATGGATTGAGCGATGCTTTGCCGCGTGACGCCGACACTTCACGCAGCCGTGATCGGAACGACTCACGCGATCATCGCGGTCCGTCGCAGTCTTATCGGATCGACGTCGGCCGCGTTCATGGCGTCTCACCGGGCGATATTGTCGGTGCGTTCGCTAACGAAGCCGGCCTCAGCAACCGCGCCATTGGGCGAATCACTCTTTTCGACGATTACAGCACCGTCGAACTGCCCAGCGATTTGTCGAAAGAAACGCTTAACGCGCTGTCGTTTCTTCGTGTGCGGCAACGTCCGTTGAAATTAACGCCCGTTGTGCGCCGCGCCCGCCAGGGGAAAAATGAAGCCGCCGCAACGAAAAAATCTTCCGGTCGGAAGAAGTCCGAGAGATAAAAGAGATCAGCTTTCGCAGGGGCGGGTTTTAAACCCGCCCTTTTATGTTTAACCGCAAAGAACGCATAGCGCACAAAGAAAGAACACGTCATTCTGCGCGTAGCGAAGCGGAGTTGCAGAATCCAATAACCCCATCCCCACCCCAACCCTCCCCTTGAAGGGGAGGGCGCTTTGGATTCTTCTCCGCGCCTTCGCGTGAGGCCAACCCGTCGCGGTTCGCTACGCTCACCACGACCTATGCACTTTCGTGTTTTTCGTATCTTTCGTGCCTTTCGTGGTTAAAAAAATTTATTCATCCATCGGCTTGGTATATTTCCACTTGTTGTGAATCCACAGCCAGTCTTCCGGGCTTTCCCGGACTTCGCGTTCAAGCGCTCTGGCGTAGCTGCCGATGATTTTCGTATCGTCATCGCGGTCATACGGCGGTTCGGCGATTTGCTCAAGCCGTATCGTGTAATGCCCTCGCCGAACGCGCCGCATCACTACAAAAAACACCGGTGCTTCCAGCATTTTGGCGAGCTTGTCGGTGCCGACAAAAAAAGCCGTGTCCTGATTCAGAAAATATTCCCAATGTTTGTCGTCAGCCTTCAACGGCGTTTGATCGGCCACCAGCGCATAAACGTTGACTTCTTTACGGCGCTTGTAAACCTCCTTCGCAAACGTTTTGTGCGAGATCAGCGTCCCGCCGAAACGGGCGCGCGCTTTTTTCAGAAAATGATCGACGCCTTCATTGCGTTGCGACTTATAAACCGCCGTCACCGGCATCGGCAACCAGAACCCTCCCCCAAGAAGCAGCCACTCCCAGTTGCAGAAATGCGCCGCCATCAACACCACCGATTGTCCGCGTTCCGTGCGTGCCTTAACTGCTTCGGAATTTTCGATGTCGATCCGCACCCGCAATTTTTCGGCATCGGCACGAAGCCCCCACAGGGCTTCCGCCAATATCATTCCCAGATTCCGGTAATGACGGCGCAGAATTTGCTTGCGCTCCCGCTCGCTTTTTTCTGGAAACGAGCGCGCCAAATTTTCCGCCGCGAGTTTACGCCGCCAGCGAACAAGATAGAATGTCAGGACGAACACCACATCGCCGATGCCGTAAAGCACCGGCAACGGCAGGCAAGACAACCCTCTCAATAATCCTAGTATCATCCAGTACAAACCCGCTCAGAAAAACCTTCTGCCCTTCCCTCGTCCAACAATGAATCATACAGGCAACGCCCCGTTTTCCGAAATCGCCCAACCGCCGCAACGGTTGCCGGTCGAGATCGCCGGCGTTTCACTGTGGCTGGCGACGCTTGCGCAACCTGACGCCACGATTGCCCAATGGCAAGCCTGGCTGACGCCCGAAGAAAGGCAGCGTGCCGAGCGCGTGACGCGCCCGTTGCTGCGCCGCCGCGCTGTTGCCGTCCGTGCCTTGTTGCGCGGGTTGCTGGCGCATGCGTTGGGACAAGAACAGACCGTTTCACCAACGTCGTTACGTTTTCAGACTGATGCGCATGATCGCCCGCATTTGTCGGCGCCTTTTGCGGACGGCGCCATACGCGACTTCAATCTTTCGCACTCCGGCGACCATCTGCTGGTCGGCGTTCTGCACAACACCGCGCCGCCTGCCTGGCAGCGTATTGGCGTCGATCTCGAATCGTTGCAACGCTCCCGCGACATTGCGCGACTGGCGCATCGCGTTTTGTGTGCGCGTGAGCAGCGCACGCTGGAGGGGTTGAACCACGAAGAATCTCAGCGCCACTTTCTTCAATATTGGGTGCTTAAAGAAGCGTTCTCCAAAGCAGTCGGCGCAGGTTTTTCGCTGGGGTTTGACGCGATGGATTTTGATATTGGCACCGCTCGCGCCCGCTCGTTGCCGGAGCCGTACCGCCCTGACGACTGGACGCTGCAATTTCTCCCTGTCAGCCCGTCCTTCGTCGCCGCGCTGGCATTGGGAAGTCAGGCATCAGGAATCAGGATTGCGGTCTGATCCCTGATCCCCGATCCCCGACTCCTGAATCACTCCTCCGCCGACCGGATGGTCGCAAAGAAGTAATTGCCGTTACGCAAAACCTGCAAAGTCACCGGCGCTTTTTTGTCGAGCTTGCCGAGTACGCCATTGAGCTGCGACGCGCTCTTCGCTTCGATCATCGCCCCGCGCTGAATCACCGCAATGATGACATCGCCGGGTTGAATGTTGCCGCGAATCCGGCCACGAATGTCTTCGACAAGAACGCCATCTTTAATCTCAAGCTGCCTTTTCTGAGCCGCCGTCAGATCGGACAGTATCAATCCCAAAGTGTTGGATTTTGCGCTGTCTTTGCCGGTTGGCCTGCTTGCCGCCACACTGCTGTCGTCCTCGCTTGCGGCAATGGTCACCGTCACATTCCTGGTTGCCCCGTCGCGCCACAGCGTCAACTCCGTTTTACTGCCCGGTTGCAAAACCGTGATGATGCGCGGCAACCTGCTACTGCTTTCCACTTCGCGCCCATCGGCTTTCAGAATGATATCGCCGGGCTTGATGCCCGCCTTGTCGGCAGGGCCGTCTTTTTCAACCGAATTGACCAGTGCACCTGCTATTGATTTCAAACCGAACGCTTCCGCAACATCCTTGCTGACTTCCTGAATAACAACGCCGATCCGACCGCGTGTCACTTTGCCCGTCGTCTTGATTTGATTAACGACCGTCATCGCCACATCAATCGGAATCGCAAACGACAGCCCCATAAAACCACCGCTACGCGAATAAATCAGCGAATTGATGCCCACCACCTCGCCTTTCAGATTGAACAACGGGCCGCCGGAATTACCGGGATTGATCGCCGTATCGGTTTGAATAAACGGCGCCAGATTTTCCTGAAGATCGCGTCCCTTGGCGCTGACAATACCGGCGGTCATCGTATTCTCCAGACCGAACGGTTTGCCGATCGCCACCACCCATTCGCCGACTTTCAACTTTTCGGGATCGCCGATCGTGACCGTCGGCAAAGGACGGTCAACATCAATTTTCAGCAGCGCCACATCGGTACGCCGATCAGAACCGATAACCTTGGCCGTGTGTTCACTCTTGTCAGTCAGCTTGACCTTGACATCATCCGCCCTGTCGATCACATGCGCGTTGGTCACGATGTAACCGTCCGCCGAAATGATGAAACCCGAACCCGTGCCCGTCGGTCCTTCCGGTTCACCGCGCCGTTGCTGCGGTGGCGGCATGCCGAAACGCCGGAAAAAATCGAAAAACGGATCGTCCTCCGACATCCCCATCATCGGATGACCACGGGTCTTCTGGCGCACATCAATCGACACCACCGCCGGCCCCTGCTTCTCATAAAGCCCCGTGAAATCCGGCAACCCCGTTACCTGAGCGTGCAGCGCCGGAGCGCCCAGCAGCATGAGCGCGGCGCCGCACCACAATACAAACACATCTCTTGCTTTGCGAGAAGAAAACAACATCTTGAACCCCTCATGAAAACCTGAAAAAACGCCCACTAAAGCGGACAGATAGCGAAATATACTATCTATGAGCAAACCCTTGTGCAATCAAGCGTAACGGATCGTTTGGCATCAGGAAACAGAAAGACGTCATTGCAACCGCAAGTGTAGCGAAGCGGGAAGCAATCCAGAAAACCATCTCACGCGAAGGCGCGAAGAAAAACAACCTCACTGCCGCATTGCATTTGTAAATACAAACGTGTATATTTAGCTCCATGAAGATTGCGGGATTCGACTGGGACAGCGGCAATTGGCCGAAGTGCGGAAAACATGGCGTGTCCCGAGAGGAAATTGAGCAGGTGCTGTTGGGCGAGCCAACCGTTATGGCTGATCCACATCCTGACGAACCACGAATGCGAGCCATTGGCAAGACGTTAGTCGGACGTTATGTTTTTTTGGTATTCATGCTTCGCAACGTTGGAGGACTGACAAAGCTTCGCCCCATTAGCGCCCGCTACATGCGCCAAAAGGAGGTCAATCACTATGAAAACCAAACCTAAATCCATGCCATCGCTGCGCAGCGATGCTGCCGCCGAGCAATTCGTTGCCACAGCCGATTTGTCGGAATACGATTTGTCCGGCTTTAAGCCGATGCGATTTGAAATCGAACCAAAGGCAAGCGCGCTGAACATGCGTCTGCCAGCCTCATTATTGAGCGCGGTAAAAGCGAAGGCCAAGGCCAAAGGTATTCCGTACACGCGCTATGTGCGAATGTTGCTGGAATCCGATGTGGCGCGGTGAGACAGAAATCCGTGGCTATAATGGCAACAAGAAATTCCCTTAACTCCTGCCTGAAAACCATGTCCTCTGCCAACCGCCGCACTGACGGCACACTCGTCACCGTCGAACACACCTCGTCCATCCTCGCCGACAACCCGCTGGGCGATCCCGCCACCCGCCGTTTTCCGGTATGGCTGCCGCCTCAGTACGATCAAGGTTTGCATAAAGGAAAACCGCGATGTTTTCCGGTCTTGTACTCGCTGGCCGGATTTTTTTCGAGCGGGTTGGCGCACACCAACTGGCATCCGTTCGAGGAAAATACCGCCGAACGTGTCGCCCGTCTCATTCGTGATCGTAAAATGGGGCCGGTCATCGTCGTTTTCCCCGACTGCTTCACAGCGCTGGGCGGCAACCAATACATCAACTCACCGGCAATCGGTCGCTACGCCGATTACTTAACACGCGAACTCATCCCCTGGATCGACCGCGAACTTCACACCCTGCCCGCCCGCGAACACCGCGGTTGCTTCGGAAAATCTTCCGGTGGTTACGGCGCCTTCATTCACGCAATGAAATACCCGCGTTACTGGGGCGCTATCGCCTCACATGCGGGCGACGCCTATTTTGAACTCTGCTACCTGCCCGGCTGGCCGGCCACACTGACCGAACTGGGACGTTACCGCCGCCCGTCCCGGAGCGCCGGTTCCGAAGCGCCGCCAGTTCGCTTGTCAGCAGCGGCTCGCGGTATCGACGATGGGCGGGTCAAACGTTTTCTCGCCGCAATGCGCGGCACACCACGACCCAGCTTCGACGAAGGACACGCGCTGATGAACATCGCAATGGCCGCCAGCTACGATCCCGACCCGCACGCGCCAAACGGCTTTCGACTGCCGTTCGACCTCGATACCGGCGAGTTGCTGCCGGAGCGCTGGCGTCGCTGGCAACGGAACGATCCCGCCCGTCTGATAGGCCGTTACCGCGACGCACTGCGAAACCTGCGCGGCCTTTACCTCGACTGCGGCTGGCGCGACCAATACCACATGCACTACGGCACACGAATCCTCGCCCGCGAACTGACCGCGCACAAAATCGCCCATCATTACGAAACCTTCGACGGCACCCACTCCGGCATCGACCACCGGCTCGATGTTTCGTTGCCGCGTTTGTACAAGGCGCTCAAGCCTTGAAAACAAGCGTAGCCCGGATAAGCGAAGCGCCATCCGGGAATCGTTTTATCTCACGCGAAGGCGCGAAGCCGCGAAGAAGAATTCAAAGCCCCTTCCCCCGCCTGCGGGGGAAGGCTGGGATGGGGGGATGCGGGCGAGACGCCCGCGCTCCCAGAACCGTCATTCTGCACGGAGCGAAGCGGAGCCACAGAATCCATGCGGTTGCGGGCGGCAGGTTGCCGCCCTCACGGAAGCGGGGATT
>JAITMH010000099.1 GCA_031277445.1 Burkholderiales bacterium | reverse complement strand
CGCGTTCTCCGCGCCTCCGCGTGAGATGGTTTTCTGATACCTGATACCTGATACCTGACCTCTGACCCCTGCTTTGCGGTTAATTCTTTCTGAGTTACCATAGCCGTATGAAGTCATCCAAGGGAAAAAAACCGGCGGAGGTCGGTGTCCTGTTATTGACGCATACGCCTCTGGCGGAAGCATTTCTGGAGGTGTTGACGCATGTCATGGGGGAGCGTCCGACGCATTGCGCGGCGCTGTCGGTGCAGTTAAGCGATGATGCCGAAGTCCTTTTCGGACAAGCAAAAGCGCAGGTGAACGCGCTCGATCAAGGCGCGGGCGTTCTGATTTTCGTTGATATTTGCGGCGCGACGCCTTACCGCGTCGCGCAACGACTGATTGAACCGCAACGGGTGGCGCTGGTGTGCGGCGCCAGTGTGCCGATGCTGGTGCGGGCGCTGACCTACCGCGAGGACGGTTTGGAGGTGGCGGTGCAAAAGGCGTTGTCTGGCGGTCATCAGGGAGTGATGTGCGTGAAAGATAACAACAAAGAAAGCGATGTTTATGATGTTGCGCCGTGAAGTCATTATTCTGAACAAACTGGGGTTGCACGCCCGTGCATCGGCCAAGCTGACGCAACTGGCCTCGCGTTTTCCCTGCGATATTTTCATGGAACGCAACGGTCGGCGTGTCAACGCCAAAAGTATTATGGGCGTGATGATGCTGGCGGCCGGTCAGGGCGCCAAAGTGACGCTGGAAACCGGCGGTGAAAAAGAGAACGAAGCGATGGAAACGCTGGAAGCGTTGATCAACGACTGTTTTGGCGAGGGGGAATGACCGCCATCCATACCTTGGTGCCGTAACATGACTTCCTGTTTTTCGCTGCACGGAATCGGCGTTTCCCAGGGCATTGCCATCGGGCGCGTGCGCCTTGTCTCCCATGCGACGCTCGAAGTTTCGCATTACGCGATTGAGCCGGATCAGGTATCGGCGGAATTGCGACGCCTGGAACGTGCGATTCAGGAAGTGCGTCGTGAACTGAAAGTCTTGCGCACGGAAATAGCGGTGGGCGACCGGGTCGAAGAAATAGAAGCGTTCATCGACGTGCATGAAACCCTGCTCAACGACGAAATACTTGCCGAAAACGTCAAGGCGACCATTGTCGAACATGGCTGCAACGCCGAATGGGCGCTGGTGCGGCAAATGGACACCTGGGTCGCGCAGTTCGAGCAAATTGAAGACCCTTATTTGCGCGAACGCAAGTTTGACGTGATGCAAATCGTCGAACGAATCCTGAAGCAACTGATGGGACGTCCCGGCGCTTTGCCGGGAAACGACGATGAAGCGCACACGATTTTGGTGGCGCACGATTTGTCACCGGCGGATTTGCTGCAATTCAAACACCGTCACTTCGCCGCGTTTATTACCGATCTTGGCGGCGTGACGTCACACACGGCGATTGCTGCGCGTGGTCTTGGCGTTCCGGCGCTGGTCGGCACACGTCAGGCCCGACAATTGCTGCGCGACGGCGAGATGGTGATTGTCGATAGCGCACACGGGACAGTGCTTGTTAATCCCGACCACGCCATTCTCTCCGAGTACCGGAAACGGCAACAAGCGCAGGAAGCGCAACAGGAAGCGCTGAAAGCGTTGAAGTGGCGACGCCCGTTGACGCGAGACGGCGTTGAAGTGAGTTTGTTGGCAAACATTGAAGTTCCCGACGATCTCGACAAAGCACGCGAATCCGGCGCACAAGGAATCGGCTTGTTTCGCAGCGAATTTCTTTACCTCAATCAGGACACCTTGCCCGACGAAGACACACAATTCGAAGCCTACCGCCATGTCGTCGAAGGCATGGAAGGGCGGCCAGTGACCTTGCGCACACTCGACCTCGGCGCCGATAAAATGAGAGGCGGAATCGACAGTCTGGCGCGGGTCACGCCGAATCCCGCGATGGGTTTGCGCGCCATTCGTTTGTGCTTTGCGGAACAGCCGCTGTTCATGACCCAGTTACGCGCTGTTTTACGCGCCTCGGCCTACGGAAAAATCAAACTGCTCGTGCCGATGTTAAGCAGCAGCGACGAAATTCGACCGTTGCGGGCGGCGGTCGAAGAAGCCAAACGTCGGCTTGACGAAGAAGGCGTTGCCTTCGACCGCGCACTGGAAATCGGCGCGATGATAGAAGTGCCGTCGGCGGCGCTGGCGTTGGGTCCGTTTTTGCAGCAACTCGATTTTTTGTCCATCGGCACAAACGATTTGACACAATATCTGCTGGCGGTTGATCGTACCGATGAAGCAGTATCCTATCTGTACAATTCGACGCATCCGGCCATGCTGCGCTTGCTGGCGCATATTTTGAAACGCGCCGGTCAGGCCAAAGTGCCGATTTCTTTGTGCGGTGAAATGGCCGACGACCCGGCGATGACATGGCTGCTTCTGGGACTGGGGTTGCGGCAATTCTCGATGCCGGCGGCGGGATTGCTGGCGGTCAAGGAACGGGTGCTGAACGCGGACGTCGGCGTTTTACAGAAAGCGGTGGCGCGAATCGTGCGCGCCGAAGAACCGGACAAAGTGAAGCGGTTGATCGAAAAATTGAATCGCGGGTGAGTGACGTAACTCGCCAGGTTCATGTGCGCAGACGAAACGTCATGACCATGAAGGCAAAGCAAATGGCGGCAATGAACCAAGGCAGGCCGTGGAGGGTGATCTGCATGGAAAGTCCGGCGAGCAGAGGCCCCAAAAGTGCGCCGCCTCCCCACATCAGCCCCATCGTTGCATAGATGCCGACCAGATCACCGCCCTTGAACCGGCTACCGACGATAGCCAGCATGATCGTATAGATGCCGACGAAAGCGCCGCCCCAAACAAACAGAATGGCGTACGTCGCGGCCTGACTTTGCAGAACCAGCGGCCAGATAAGCGCGCCCAGCGCCGAAAGCCCTGCAAGAATGCCGACAAGGCGCTGGCGGTCGATTTTGTCGGCCAGCCAGCCAATCGGCACTTGCAACGCGATGGCGCCGATCATCATGATCGACATCAGTCCGGTGGCCTGATTTTCCGCCCACCCCAACGACAGCGCGTACAAGGCTAAAAACGTCAGCCCTGCGGTTTCAACGGAGGCATTCAGGGCGGTTGCCGCCAGAGAGAGCGGCGCCAGTTTCAGGTACGCCATAGGATTGTCGTGTGTCGGTTTTGTAAGCGCGGGAGCGCGCACCCCCGGCATCATGATCAGAACCGCCGCCAAAACCGACAAGCACGTTCCTGTCAGATACGGCGCAAATCCTTCCGCGCCTATTATGGACAGTATCAATGGCCCCAAGGCGAAACCGGCAGACAGAGAGGCCGTATAAGCGCCCATGGTTCGCCCTCTTGTTGCCTCCGAGCTGAGTTCGTTCAGCCAGGTTTCTGACAGAACGAACAGCGCTTCGGATGCGGCCCCCAGCAAAACACGCAGGGGAAACCACAGCAAGTAAAAAGGCAGCGCCGGAAACAGAAACAACAAAAACGCCGACAACAAAAGAGAAAAGAGAACGACCGGACGCAGACCGAAAAAGACGGAAAGGCGAGGCAAGATGAAAACCATCGCCAGAACACCGACAGCGTGCATCGCCGCGTTCGCTCCGATCAACGTTTCGCTTAAGCCCATGGAGGCAAGATTGAGCGCAATCAGGGTGGCGCTTAAGCTATACGTCAGGCCGAACATGCAGGCGACGGAGATAACCGCCGCCTTGGTAAGAAAGAGTGACGACGTTTCCTTAAGCACGTTTTGTCCGGTCTTCGGAAGGACGTTTTTTCGACAGGGGGGTGACACAGGAGAGCGCTCGCGCATAATCGAGAACCATCCCGGGCGTCCATGTCATGGCGTCGGCGCGAAGGCGCATGAAGCCTGCAACCCAAGCTTCCGGAGTTGCAAGCAGACGGAACAACAAACCGAAAAAGCCGCGCCCGGCCTGCGCCAAAAAGCCGTCTAGTCCTGCATCCAGCGCCTTGGCGACAGCGCAGGCACAACTGCGGTTGGTCAGGTTATAGGTTAGGTCACGTTGATAGAGCTGCCAGAAACGCCGGATCGCGGCGCCGTTCAGTCCGGGCAGAACCACCTGAAAAGTCGATGGTGTCCATTCGGCGCTTTCAACGGCGTAACTGGGTAAAAAACGTCCGGCAATATCGTTTTCCTCCGTCGTGCGAAAAGCATCCAGCGTTAATTCATCGCGATCTATTTCAACAGCAGGGTAATGGCTGATGTACACGTCGGGTGGAAGCTCCAAAGCGGCATGGCCGGTCGAAACCACGCCGCGCGCGTCTTTTGCGGCAATATAGCGGCTGATTCCGTGATGGACGGGTGCCAGCGTTTCTGTCGGCGTCCACACATGAACGATCACCTCCGCCGGATCCCAATTTTCCCCATCCTGATTCGTCCCCCGCTCCAGTTCCGATGCTTCCGGCCATCCGCGATCCATCGCAGACAAGATGGGCATATCGGGGCGTAGCCGTTTGATACGTAGCGCCAAGGCACAGGCGCCCGCTGCCGAGAAAACAAGAAGCGTACCGACATCGGCGCCGATTTCGCCCTCCCAATGCGAGGGCCAGGGCACGAAGCTCCAGATGCCGAACACAATCTCTACAAAAGCGAAAACAAGCCCGTTTTTCCACCGGGTATAGCGGAGGGTTATGGCGCTAACACCGCGCCATCCGCCATCCACACACAAAAAAGTACCTACCAGCATGCCGACCACAAAACCGCTGTGCTGGGGAATGGCAAGGATCAGGAGCGCGATGCAGAGAAACGCACAGGATTTACCAAGGCGGAGCAATTTGGCCGTCCCGCGTCTGTTCCGTGCTGCGGCATACGACCATAAGCCATCCAGAATCAGGGGAATGGTAAAAAGAGCCAGCGGAATCAGGTTGTCGCCAAACAAGGCGTCCACAAAGAAAAATAACCCCAGCGCCATCCAGAGCAAACCGAAAATCAGAAGCGCCCACCAATATTGCCGCAGGATTTTAGAGCCAAACAACAAGAGAACAAGTTGGATCATGGCGGTGTTGCCGCAGGAGGGCGGGTCAGGAGTTGTACAGAATCAATTATAAAGCGTTTTTAATTTTCTGAATTCGTCGCTTTCGCTCCTCGTAATGACGCCGTTATTTGATTCCTGATCTCTGATTCCTGCCCCCTGTCCGCGCTTCGCTTATCCGGGCGACGCTGTATAATGGGCGGAAAGTGAAACCGAAACGCGCCGATTTGATCCAGCTTGCGGGCGCGCAACAAATACGGCTAAAACGGCGCAGCGAAACATCTCTCATTTGTCAAACTGCCCGCCCGATTGGCCGAAGTGTTGGTCGGGCGTCGGTTGCGTTTGTAATAAGGAGAGTCGATGATGGTATCTTCGCTGAAAACAATAACGGAGGATGCGTTGCATTCGGTGGGCGCGGTTGTGCCGCAGCAGGCGCATTTCACAACGCCGTTGCCGCTGGCGTGCGGCGCGACGCTGGATTCGTTCGAGCTGGCTTACGAAACTTACGGCACTTTGAACAAGGAGCGCTCGAACGCGGTGCTGATTTGTCACGCGCTGAATGCGTCGCACCATGTCGCCGGTTATTATGAAGATGCGCCGAATCTTATCGGCTGGTGGGACAACATGATTGGTCCCGGTAAGCCGCTCGACACGACGCGCTTCTTTGTGGTCAGTGTTAACAATCTCGGCAGTTGTTTCGGATCGAGCGGGCCGGTGTCGATCAATCCGGCAACGGGGCAGCCCTGGGGCGCTGATTTTCCGCTGGTCACGGTCGAGGATTGGGTCGATGCGCAGGCGCGGCTGGCCGATTATCTCGGCATCACCCGCTGGGCGGCGGCGATGGGCGGTTCGCTCGGCGGGATGCAGGCGTTGTGCTGGGCGACACGGTATCCGTCGCGGTTGTCGCACGGGTTGGTGATCGCTTCCGCGCCGAAGTTGTCGGCGGAAAACATCGCTTTCAATGAGGTGGCGCGGCAGGCGATTCTCTCCGACCCGGATTTCGATGAAGGTCATTATGCGCGGCATGGAAAAAAACCAAAGAACGGGCTGCGACTGGCGCGGATGGTGGGACATATCACGTATTTGTCGGATGAGCAGATGGAAGCAAAATTCGGACGGCAATTGCGCGAGGGTTTGAAGTTTTCGTTTGCGCCGGAGTTTCAGATCGAATCGTATCTGCGTTATCAGGGCGAGAAATTCGCAGGTTATTTTGACGCCAATACGTACTTGCGCATTACCAAGGCGCTTGATTATTTCGATCCGGCGGCAGCGCACAACGGCGATTTGTCAAAAGCGCTGAGTGACGCGCAGTGTGCGTTTTTGATTATCTCGTTCACGACGGACTGGCGTTTTCCTTCTGCGCGGTCACGCGAGATTATGCGGGCGCTGATCGACAACCGGCGCGATGTTTCATACGCTGAAATTTGTGCGCCGCACGGGCACGATGCGTTTCTGCATGACGACGCGCAATACCATGCGACGGTGCGCGCATACTATGAGCGGATTGCCGCTGAACTCGGCGAACAGGAGGCAGCGTGATGAACGACGAACTTAAAAAAACGAATGCTTCGGAAGAAACGGTGCGCAGCGATTTTTCGTTGATTGCGAGTTGGGTGGCGCCCGGTGCGCGGGTGCTTGATCTGGGATGCGGCGACGGCAGTTTGCTGGCGTATTTGCGCCGGACGCGGCAAGCGACCGGCTACGGTATCGAGATTTCTATCGAGGGCGTTAAGGCCAGCATCGCCAACCGCGTCAATGTGTTGCAACGCGATCTCGAAAGCGGGCTGGCCGATTTTACCGACGGCAGTTTCGATTGCGT
>JAITMH010000186.1 GCA_031277445.1 Burkholderiales bacterium | reverse complement strand
TGATCGAAAGATATGTTCGAAGCCAAGGCAAACCACGGGAAGAATTACGGCAACTCAAGCTTTTCTAGCACCACGTCAAATACCCCGCGCTCTTGGCGCGGGGTCATTTATTTGTTTTTCTGGGTGGGCGGGTTTGAAACCCGCCCCTACAAAACCGCGTCTCCACGTGAGAATTTTTTTGTGCTCTTTGTGTTCTTTGCGCTTAAGTCATGTTTTTGGATTCCCGGATGGCGCTTCGCTTATTCGGGCTACGTCCTGCCTTCCGGTTCCTGCCCCTTCGGCCACAACAACCACAATCTTCCCGTTTCCCGCATCTTGCCGGCGCGTTCGCCCGCGTCTTTGCCGGTGCCGCAAAAGAAGTCGGCACGGATCGCGCCGCGAATGGCGCCGCCGGTGTCTTGCGCCATGGTCAGGCGTTGTATGGGCGCACGGCTGTCGGGGTCGATAGCGTCTAGGAAGAAGGGTGCGCCGAGCGGTAGAAGTGTACGATCAATGGCGATGGTTCGTTGCGCCAACAGCGGCACGCCCAGAGCGCCAATCGGCCCGTCGATTCGGGCGTCGAGTGTGCCGGGTTCCGGCGGCGGCACTTCGCGGAAGAAAACGTAGCTCGGATTTTCGTCGAGCAACGCGGGCAGGGCGTTCGGGTTTGCCCGCCCCCAGGCTTTGATCGTTTGCATGGAGAGGTTTTCACGGGCGATGTCGCCGCGCTGCATGAGGACGCCGCCGATGGCGCGGTAGGGATGGCCGTTTTGGTCGGCGTAGCCGAGGCGAACGACGCGACCATCGGGAAGTTGCAGCCGCCCCGATCCCTGTATATGCAGGAAAAATGCGTCCATCGCGTCATCGACGTAGAACAGGGGCGTCGCTTTGAGAGCGGGGTTGCCACGGTCGATTTCGGCGCGGGAGAAATACGGCAGCACTTTGTTGCCGACCAGACGACCACGAACACGTTTGCCCTCCAGTTCGGGATAGAGCGAGGCCAGTTCGACGGTCAGCAAATCATCGGGACGCGGATACAACGGATAGCGGTAGCGCGTGTCTTGTGTGTGGCTTCCGGCGAGCAGTGGCTCGTAATAGCCGGTGATCAGGCCGCGATCCGTCGTCGTGCCGTCAACGTTGTCGGCAAGAATTTGCCAGGCTTGAAAATGGGTTTCGAAAAAAGCGCGAATGGCATCCGGTCGGTTGGGATCGACGGTTTCGGCGGCTTGACACGGCGCTGTCCAGACGACGCGCTCGGACTCTCTTTTAAGCAGGGCGCGGCAACTCATTTGCCAGGCCGGCCATGCGTCGGCAAGTGTGTCCTGCGACCACCCCGGCAGCGCTGACCAGGCGACGGGCTGATAGCGCAGCGGTGGCGGCGCGGGCGTTGGCTGTGTCGGCGGCGCCTCTGGTGTTGTTGGTGGTATTGATGGCGTTGGCGTCGTAACGCAACCGCTTAAACCGCCGATTAGCGCGATGCCCCCCGCCAAATACAGAAAAAACCGCAAAAATCGTTTCACGAAACCACCTTTTTTACTTGAAAAGTCGATAACCATTGCCGTGCGTCGAAGTATAAGCGAAGATAGCGCTGTGTTGAGCCAACCCTTTCCCGCAAGTGGGCGAGGGGGAATGTATGAGACAAAAACCATGAAATACCGGATCGCTCCTTCTCTCCTTTCCGCCGACTTTGCCCGTTTGGGTGAAGAAGTGCGTCACGTCATCGCCGCCGGCGCGGACTTTGTACACTTCGATGTGATGGACAATCATTATGTGCCGAATTTAACGGTCGGCCCGCTGGTGTGTCAGGCGGTCAAGCCGTATGCAACCGTGCCGATTGACGTGCATTTGATGGTGCAGCCGGTCGATGCGCTGGTCGTCGAATTCGCCAAAGCGGGCGCGACGTACATCAGTTTTCACCCTGAGGCATCGCGGCATGTTGACCGCACGATTGCGCTGATTCGTGATTGCGGTTGCAAGCCGGGGCTGGCGCTGAATCCGGCGACGCCGCTGGATTGTCTCGACTGGGCGCTTGACCAGATTGATCTGGTGCTGCTGATGTCGGTCAATCCCGGCTTTGGCGGGCAGGCGTTTATTCCGCATACGCTCGACAAGCTGCGGCAGGCGCGGGCGCGAATTGATGCGGTGCAACAGCGCACGGGGCGCGAGATTTTGCTGGAGGTCGATGGCGGTGTGAAAGCGGACAACATCGCGGCGATTGCCAAGGCGGGCGCGGATACGTTTGTCGCGGGCAGCGCCGTTTTTTCCGGCGATGATTATGCGAAGACAATCGGGGCGCTGCGTGATCAGGTATCAGGTATCAGGAGTCAGGGATCAGAATGATTCCCCAGCGCCGTCATTCCCGCGCAAGCGGGAATCCAGTAATGCGGAGGGGCGTTGACACCCTCTCCTCCACCCAAGCCCCCTTTTCAAAGGGGGTGTCGGCGAAGCCGACGGGGGTTTGCCTTCCGCGCTTTGTCTCCGCGCTTTCCGCGTCTCCGCGTGAACGCTGTTGTTGGGGTTCGCTTCGCTTACCCCAACCTGCACACTGAAGGTTATGCCCGTCGCCACATCCTCACCTCTTGCCGCTCTGAACGCCCTTGCTGCGTCTCATCGCTGGCCGGTGCTTTTCATTCATCACGGTTGGGGCGGCGGCATTGCCCGCCATATCGGCGATCTTGAGCGGCTGCTGAGTGATCGTTGCGACATCGTTCATCTGACGCCGGAGAAGCCGGGAATTTTCAGCCATCGGGTTCGTGTCGGCTGGCAGCGCGGAGGTCATCGTCTTGACGGTGTTTTTACGTTGCCGCAGGAGATGCCGAAGCTTGTTGAAGCGCTCAAGACGATAGGAATTGTTCGTGTTCATTTGCATCACATTCACGCGCTACCGCAAGAGGTGCTGACGCTGCCGCAGGCGCTGGACGTACCGCTTGATGTGACCTTGCACGATTATTTTGTTCTCGGTCATCAATACCATCTCGCCGACCATCGCGGTCGTTTTTGTGGTGAGCCGCAAGTTGAAAGCCCTCTCCTTAAAAGTGAAAAAATTCCCTCCCCTTCAAGGGGAGGGTTAGGGTGGGGATGGGTTAGCGG
>JAITMH010000178.1 GCA_031277445.1 Burkholderiales bacterium | reverse complement strand
GGATCGAATGCCACCGGCTGAAAACTTTCTTCGGTTTCGATTTTCTTAGCCATTGAGTACCTCTCTCAAACGTTTTCGGGCAAGTTTCAATTCCTTTTGCGGCGTCTGCTGCGTCTTCTTGATAAAGCCGTGCAGGATGACGATTCGCCGCCCTGCCAGAGAGCAGAAAAACGCACGCCCGATGCCTTCCTCTCCCCTAGCGCGAATCTCGAACAACCCGTCGCCGAAGGAGCGCGTGTGTGGCAAGCCAAGGTTCGGCCCGGACACCTCCATCTGCTCCACAATGCGCACGTAGCAAGCGTTGATGCCCGTCGGCCATTCGTCGATGGCGGCCTGCACGGATGCGTTGTAGTAGGCGATGGTGTAGGGCATGGGCGAATTATAGCATGAATGCTATTTTTTGCGTTCTTTGCGAATAAATCATGCTTCTGGTTCCCGGACTGCGCTTCATTTATCCGGGCGGCTTCCTGATCACAAGCGCCGATCTATCCTGAGTCGCAAACCGATGGTTTCGCCGTACTGAATGTCGATCCGCTCCGGTTCGTGCGCCGCTACCGCATAGCTGTACTGAACCGTCCAGCCTTGCTGGCGCAAGCTGTCGAAGCGCCCGACAGCATCGCGTGTCACCGACGCCGGTGTTTCGGGTGACGGTACGCCGCGTATCCAGTACGCCAGGCTTGTTATCGGAAACGGAAACCCGAAGGTCTGCGCCGCCAGCGTTTCCCAGTCGTCCACCTGCTGTGTGCGTTGCGGGTCGCTGCCCCGCTGTACGGTAACGGTTTTGCCTGACCGCGTTAAAAGGGCGTAGGTTGAACCAAGCGGAGAGATGATTTCGATGATGTCCAACTCCGGCCCGTGCTGCCAGTCAAAACGCGCCACAAACGCTTTCTCCTCGTGGCGCGCCGAAAAACGGCCTTGCACATGAAACGGCGCATCCGCCGCTGCCGCTACATAAGAAGCGTCATCACCGTCATGCGGCAAACCGGCGCACCCGGTCAACAGCGCCGCCGCAAGCGCAACCATACCGCACCAAACGGCTGAAGTTTTTTTGTTCTTTTTAATTTTCGCGTGGGCAGTATTCATAAGCAAGGACAGCGTGAGGTACGAACGAGGGCGGGTTTGAAACCCGCCCCTACGAGACCTGATCCCTGATTCCTGACCTCTGATCCCTGATTTTTCATGGCGCCGTTAACGTCATGTCCGGTTCACCCGCATTGAGGCGCTTCATTGTCGCCGGGATCAGGGTATCGTTCGGCGCTATTTTCAATCCCTGCGCCCACACCCGCCGCGCATCGTCAAGACGCCCCAGTTGCCATAGCGCCTCGCCCCAATGCGCCGCCACTTCGGCGTCGGGATGTTTTTCCCAGGCCTGTTGCAAATAACGCTCTGCCTCATCGGTCTTTCCCTGACGGTACCGCGCCCAACCCATGCTGTCGAGAATCGCGCCGTCGTCAGGCATGGCCTGATGCGCTTTCTCAATCAGCGCCGCGCCTTCTTCGATGTTGAGTTGGTGATCTACCAAGGTATAGCCCAGCGCATTTTGCACATAAGGCTCGTCCGGTTTGAGTTTCAGCGCCGCCCGCAGGTGCTGTTCGGCATTTTTCAGGTTACCGCGTTTTTCTTCGACCAGCCCCAGTTCCAGAAGCAAATCGGCCGATTCGGGAAATTCCTTGACGCCTTTTTCGAGCAGCTTGAGCGCCTTCTCCCAGTCTTCGGCGTTTCGCAGAATGTGCGCCCGCACCTGCAACACGCTGATCTGTTCTTCCGGCGTTACCGCCGGCAACTCTGTCAGCAAGGTCAGCGCCTCGGTGCGTTGGTCGTTTTGCGCCAGCAGCACCGCCAGATGCAGTTGCACGCCCCACACGTTTTCGCCGCCATCGACTTTGCGATACCAGTCGATCGCTTCCATCGGCCGCTTTTCGTCTTCGGCAATACGCGCATACATGATCCGCATGGCGTTGACTTTGTCGCTTCCTTCTCTCTTTTCGATCTCGTCGAGCAGTTCCCGCGCTGCCGTCCGGTCGTCCATCTGCATCGACAACGCCCCCGCCGCCATCAGCGCAGCGTCGGAGCCGCTGTCTTTCCATATTTTGAGAAACCAGTCACGCGCTTCCGGGTACTGTTTTTGCTGCGCGTGCGCACGCGCCAGCAGCGGCCATAAATTTTTCCGGTCGGGCGTTTTTTGAACACTGCTTTTCAGCCAGGGCAACAATTGCTCGGGCGCTGCCTTTTCAAGCAACGCCGCTTTCAATTGCACCGCCTCGTCCCATTCCGGCGCGTTCTCCAGCGCCAGGTCAATTTCCTGCACGCCCTCCTGAAGAATTTTCGGCAGTACGCCTTCCTTCTGCTCCGCCGCCTTGTCAGTCGTCGCCACCAGCGCCGCCAGCGCCACCGCGTAATGCGCTTCCGGCTGTTGCAAGTAAGGCAACGCCAGCATTTGGATGATATTGAAAGCAGCGACTTTGTCCGGCTTTTTGGAAAAAAATGCGTTCAACTGCAAAAACACCTCTCCGAGGTTGTCGTTGGCTGCGGCATCCTTGAGCAATTCTTCAAGCCGCGCACGCATCTCTTTTTCGTTAACGGTTTGACCCATCGGGTGCTGCCAGGCACGCGTTGCCTGCATCTTGAGGAGTTGAGGCCGGTCGCTGGTCGGGTCGAACTTTTGCCACATCGTCAGCGCCTGATCGAGCAAGGTCTGGTCACGCGCCGCCAACGCGCTTTCGACGGCGCGCTGCGCAAACCATGGCGATTGCATGTCCTGCGCCAGTTGCAGGAACATCCGCGCCGCCAGAACCGGCTCCTGACGCTGCAACGCAATATCGGCCAGCAGGATTTCGTAAAACCGCTCCTGCGTCAGCGGCGGATCGTGTGTTTCAGCCACCGCCTCAGCCACCATTTCAGGCGCTTCCGAAACAGCCGCAGGCGGCTGCGCTGCCGCTTCCGGCGCCGTCCACGCCGCCCAGCCGAAAAACGCCGCCAGCAGCACGGGCAGGTATTTTCCGGCCTGTGACGCCCCCTGCGGCTGTTGACACGCGGTTTGTTGCACTGATTTCATGAACACCTGCTTTTTAGGAAATAAACACCGGCCTTCGCCCCCGACTTTCGCCCTGCGCCCGCCCATCTTACACCCCACTTTGCAAAAATGATAAAACAAGCCCCCTTTTCCTGTAAAACCTTTGCACAACAGAGCGGGTTTCTGTAATATCATCAAGTACAATCCGGCACCGGATAATGGTGTCGGGTTTGAATAGCGCGGGTTTGTTGAATAGCGCATTGGAAATCAATCAACGTACTGTGGCGTTTATCGGCTTACGATTCGTTTATCGCCATAACTTCCTCTGAGGGAGAGACAATATGTTTGCGACCCCATTCACTGTTTGTCATTCTTTACCCTCTCGAAAGAAGGCTCCTCTGGCTTTCGGACGTCTTTTCCTTGTGCTCGGCTGTGCGCTGATGCTCTTGTCCGCTCCCTTGTGGGCGCGGCAGGGAACATGGACAAACGCAGGGACGCCGGGCTTTTCGGAAGGTGCAGCAACCTATACTTCTCTGGTGCTGAATGCCGCCGGAACGCCCTATGTCGCTTATAAGGACGATGCTCGCGGCGGCAAGGCCTCGGTCATGCGATTGGACGGCGCCAACTGGAGCTATGTGGGAACACCGGGCTTTTCGGAAGGGTGGGCGTATTTCACCTCTCTGGCGCTGGACGCTTCCGGGATGCCTTATGTGGCTTACTCGGACTGGGACGGTGGCGTCGGAGCCTCGGTGATGCGATTTGACGGAACCAATTGGGTTCATGTGGGAATACCGGGTCTTTCGGGAGGGCCCGCGATCTACACTTCTCTGGTGCTGGACGCCGCCGGAACCCCCTATCTGGCCTACACAGACCAAAACAACAGCTACAAGGCCACGGTAAAGCGCTTTGATGGCGTCCGTTGGGTCAACGTGGGCGCTCCGGGCTTTTCGGAAGGATGGGCGTATTTTGTTTCTCTGGCGCTGGATGCCTCCGGAACGCCCTACATCGCTTTTCAGGATTGGGGCTATGACAGCAAAGCCACCGTGATGCGGTTTGACGGGATGCGCTGGGTTTCTGTGGGAACGCTTGGTTTTTCCCCGGGAGAGGCAAGCCATCTTTCCCTGAAACTGGACGCTTCCAGAACGCCCTATGTGGCCTATAAAGACGAAACCAACGGCGGCAAAGCCACGGTAATGAAGTTTGATGGGCGTCGCTGGAGCCCTGTGGGTGTGCCGGGTTTTTCGGAAGGGCAGGCAGACGATACCTCCCTGGCACTGGACGCCGCCGGAACACCTTATCTCGCCTATACGGACTATGCTAATGGTCTTAGAGCCACGGTGATGCGGTTCGGGGGAACGGATTGGGTTCCTGTGGGAACCTCAGGCTTTTCACCGGGAGCCGTGTATTTTCCCTCTCTGGCGCTGGACGCCTCTGGAATACCCTATGTGGCTTACAGAAGTTCTGCCAGCGGCGACAGAGCCTCGATCTCCATGCTGGGGCCGCTGATCACCAGACCGGCCGTAGAAATGAGGACATTTTTGATGGTGGCGGGGTTTATTGTGACAATCATCATCGTCATCGTGATCATGGCCTACATCGGCAAACGCCGACTGGAATCCTAGCGCGGTGCTGCGTCACAGGTAAGGTGAAGCGTGCCCGCCGGAAGTTTTCGGATGCTCAGGTGGGTACCGCTTGATTGTTGGCTTCGGTGGGTCTTTTTTCTTCTGTATTTGGCCTGAACACACTGCGTTTTCCCCTTCTGCCGACGACCGCGCTCCCCCCACTCCGAACCTTCTATGGATGCCCGTTGCCAAAAAACATTCTTTTTGCTTATCGGAATCGCCTCCGAGCCATCCGGCAGCATCAGGAATCGCTGCATTGTGTTAGAGTAAATTATCTTGACTAACTAAAGCCCGGTCATGGACACTTCGCGCCCTCTGGCGACCCAATTTGAAGCCTACAGCCGCTGGCGGCAGCATCTCTCTGCTGCCGTCGGTGAGCTTCATCAATGGCTCAAGTCACAGAATCTGGCCGACAGTCAAACCGCGCAAACCATCTTGCAGATTCGCACCCGGCTGAACGAAGACAAGCTGGTGCTGGCTTTCGTCGCCGAATTTTCGCGGGGCAAATCCGAACTGATCAACGCCGTTTTCTTTTCGGGATACGGACAACGGTTGCTGCCGTCAACAGCAGGTCGCACCACGATGTGTCCGACCGAGCTGTTGTACGACCCTGCCATGCTGCCCTCGTTGCGACTGCTGCCGATTGAAACGCGGCTACAACGCACATCGGTCACCGACCTCAAGAATGTGCCGCAGGAATGGGTGACGGTACCGCTGGACATCGCCAACCCGGAGCAGATGAGCCAGGTTTTGCAACGTGTCTCGCAAGTCAAATTTGTGCCGCTCGATCTTGCCAATCAATACGGCTTTTTCGATAACGACGAAGACATCGCAACAGCCATCAAGAACCATTCGGGTGAAGTCGAAATTCCGTGCTGGCGGCACGCGATTATCAACTTCCCGCACCCGATGCTGGAACAGGGATTGATCATTCTTGACACGCCGGGACTGAACGCCATCGGTACCGAGCCTGAGCTAACCCTGTCGCTGTTGCCGAGCGCGCACGGCGTGCTTTTCATTCTTGCCGCCGATGCCGGCGTGACCAAAACCGACCTCGATGTCTGGCAACAGTATCTGGTCAGCAGCGACCCGGCTTCAAAGAGCGGTCACATCGTCGTACTCAATAAAATCGACGGCTTGTGGGATGAACTCAAAACACCGCAAACCGTTGAGGCAGAGCTTGCGTCTCAAGTTGACAGCACGGCCGACATTCTCGACATTCCCGCCGCGCAGATCTTCCCGCTGTCGGCGCAAAAGGGATTGCTCGCCAAGGTCACCCGCGACAAGGCGCTGCTGGCGCGCAGTCGTCTTCCCGAACTTGAACGGGCGCTCACCGACCGGATCATTCCGGCCCGCCGCGAAATCGTCGGCGATACCACACGCGCCGATGTGCACGCGCTGGTCATCAACGCCCGCGCCATTCTTGACACACGCGAAGACAGCATTTCCGAGCAACTCGATCAATTGCTGACGCTGCGCAACAAAAATCAGGATGTCGTGTTGCGACTGCTCGATCAGACCAAAGAGGAGAAAATCAAATTCGAGCATGGAATGGCGCGTTACACCGCGATGCGCCGCATCTTTACCAACCTGACCAACGCATTGCTCGACGCCGCCGGCACCGAAGCGTTACGCCTTAACGCCAACCGCACCCATCTGGCGATTGAAGCGTCGTCCCAGACCCGCAGCGTCCGTTCGGCGATCAACCATTTCTTCACCTCGATCAACGAAGACATGGCGCAGGCCGAATTTCAGGCCAAAGAAATTTACGATATGGTGACCGCAATGTCGGCGCAGTTCTCGCGGGAATTGCGGATGAAATCATTTGCTCCGACGCGGTTCTCGCTCGAAAAATACAAAAAAGAACTTTCCCGTTTGCACAGCGCTTACCAGCAACGTTTCGAAGCGTTGTGGGGCAGCACCTCCCGCGCCAGACTGCAACCGATGCAGCGCTTTTTCGAGGCCATTGTGACCCGCGCCAAACACATTTACGGCGTCGCCAACCGCGATGCCGAAAGCTGGCTCAAAGGCGTGATGATCCCACTGGAAACCCAGATCCGCGAACGCCACCAGCAATTGCGCAAACGTCAGGATCGGGCGCGGCAAATGTCGCTGGTCAGCAGCGAAGCGGAAGGCCACTCCCGCGAACTGCGCGAACAGTTTGCCGAAGTTCAGCGGCAACAGAACGAGCTGGATAAATTCGTCACGCACATTGATGCACTGATGACGCAACAGGATTTCAGCGAGGAACTCCCTCCCGTCAACGGCACCGTACCGACACCCAAAGAAACAGCGCCAGTTCCTGAGACTCCGGAAATCGACGCGAATCAGTTCGACGTTTCAACCGTCTGGCCAGCCCAAAATCCGGCGGTTGGCGATCACTGATTCTTTCAAGCAATTCCTCAAGTAAAGGCACTGTCGACGCACCACGGAATCAAATCGGAGTTCTACTCGACTCCTTCTCTCCAGAGGAACGCAACGACTATTTTGCTCTCATGGACACGTCAGCGCCGTGCCCGTCAGCAACACGCTCCATCTGGCCTTTTCCCGCTTCTCGCTCCATTCCATATCGCAACTCTTTTTATGACTTCCTTCAACGCCCTAACCAAACGGAATCATATTCGAGAAATGATACCTAAAATGGCATCATAAAAAGTTTTCAGGCAACAAAAAGCCATCGTTCTGCGCGCAAGTGCGGTAACCTCATCAGGCCACGCCGGCCTGCATGGAAACGAAAACGGTGACTCGTTCCAATACCACTTCAATAGAGATTCAAAAACCTTGCTTAAATCTCCGTATTTTTATTGCTTGTTATTGCTCGACAAAATCCACCAAGTCAAACTACCGCGTCAATCCGGCAAAAATCTGTTCAAGGCAGGCAGTAAAGTGGGCATTCTATATCAAAATAATGCCAAAGCGCTTGTTCATAATTGTTAGCAAATGCCCTTATGTCGCCTCGCAGCGACAAAGCGTGAGCTTTGTTCTTTATGCGGATATTTCGCAAAAGGGCAGCGCGTCCCTCAATGAAGAAGCCGTAGAGTGGACACGTTTCAAAAAGATCCGGCAACCACCATAACGCGAACCGGCGGGGGTTCAGCCTCAGGACGGGCTGAACTGCGGTTGCCAAGGTGAATCGCTGCCATGTTCACCACCCGGGTGCGGGGTTCGATCTTTTATATCCGTGCCGCAGATGCGATCCCCCTGATCCAGCGTCTTGGCGCAGGA
>JAITMH010000150.1 GCA_031277445.1 Burkholderiales bacterium | reverse complement strand
GCTTCGTCGCTTTCGCTCCTCGCAATGTCGCCAACTTTTTCTTCGCGGCTTCGCGTGAGGCAAAACGCTGGGATTCGCTGCGCTCATCGCCAGCCTACGGAACTACGGAACTCGCAATGTCGCCAACTTTTTCTTCGCGTGAGGCAAAACGCTGGGATTCGCTGCGCTCATCGCCAGCCTACGGAACTCGCAATGACGCCGGTTTTTTCTTTGTGATCTTTGCGTTCTTTGCGGTTAATTTTTTTTCGTGCCTTTCGTGTTTTTCGTGGTTAAAGCTTTTCTTCTTCGCGTCTTCGCGCCTTCGCGTGAGGCGCTTTTCTGATCCCTGATTCCCGACCTCTGATCCCTGAAATCAATCCGCCTGTTTGCGCAAAAACGCCGGTATGTCCGAGGTGTCGAACGCGGCAGCGCCCGTTCCTCCCGACGTTCCGACCCGGCGACGCGCTACGGTCGGCTGGTCGTAATCAATCGCGTCAATCGCCGGACCGCCATCGGTGCCGGTTCGCTCCAGCACGGCTTCGACCATTTCGAGTTTCGGCGAGCGCTTGACCGCACCTCCCAAGCCGGTAGCGATGATTGTCACGCGCAAATCGTCGCCCATCGTATCGTCAATCACGGTACCGACGATCACCATCGCTTCTTCAGCCGTGAATTCCTTGATGGTTTTCATCACTTCGTGGTACTCGCGCATTTTGAGTCCCGCCGAGGCGGTGATGTTGACCAGTACGCCACGCGCACCCATCAGGTTCACGTCTTCAAGCAGCGGACTTCTCACGGCTGCTTCCGCCGCGTCACGGGCGCGATCAACGTCGCGGGCAGTGGCCGAACCCATCATCGCCATCCCGACTTCGCCCATCACGGTACGCACGTCGGCAAAGTCAACGTTGACCAGCCCCGGATTGTTGATCACTTCGGCGATGCCGGACACGGCGCCGTACAGCACGTCGTTGGCCGCTGCGTAAGCGTCGAGCACGGACACGTCCTCACCCAGCACTTGCATCAGTTTGTCGTTGGGAACGATGATCAGCGAATCAACTTTCTGCGTGAGTTCCTCAATCCCAAGTTGCGCCACTTTCAGGCGCTTGCCTTCGAACGAAAACGGTCGGGTCACGACGGCCACGGTCAGAATGTCCATGCTCTTCGCGATGTCAGCGATCACCGGAGCAGCGCCGGTGCCGGTGCCGCCGCCCATGCCCGCTGTGATGAACAACATGTCGGCGCCGCGAATCAGTTCAACGAGGCGGTCACGATCCGACAGCGCCGCGTTGCGCCCGATTTCGGGACGTGCGCCTGCGCCCAGACCGCGTGTCTGGGTCGAGCCCAGTTGCATCTGTATCGGTGCGCTGGAACGTTTCAGTGCTTGCGCGTCGGTGTTTGCGCAAATGAATTCCACGCCGGAAAGTCCGCGCATCATCATGTGCTCCAGCGCATTACCGCCGCAACCACCGACACCGATCACTTTGATCACGGCGCCGTCCACGGTTTGTTCAATCAATTCAAAACTTGCGTTCATGTTGCTCTCCTGTCTGGCGTTGCCTTTGGTTTTTTGACTACTTTGATTTCCGGATTCCGGATGCTTCCGATTGAGTAAGTTATCCATCTTCGTTCTCCACATTGCGCATTGTAATACCTAAAAGTTCGCTTTGAACCATTGTTTCACTCTTTGTAAGCTTCCAAAAAGGCCAGGTGTCTGAATTTTTGCAGATTGGACGCGCAACCAGTGTTCGCGTCCGGCGAAAAGCAGACCGGTTGCCACCGCGTAACGCGGGTTCCGAATGATCTCGGACAACGGCCCTTCGTACATCGGTACGCCAATGCGCACCGGCAAATGAAAAACTTCCTCTCCCAATTCGACCATTCCCGCCAGTTGCGCGGTGCCGCCGGTCAGCACGAGTCCCGATGAAATCAGTTCCTCGTAGCCGGAATGGCGCAATTCCCGCTGCACCAGCGAATACAGTTCCTCAATCCTCGGCTCAATCACTTCGGCCAGCGTGTGCCGCGACAGTTTGCGCGGTTCGCGGCCAGACACGCCCGGCACTTCGACAAAATCGTTCTGGTTGGCAAGCTGGCGCAATGCGCAGCCGTGCAGAATCTTCAAGTCCTCCGCTTCCTTGGTCGGCGTGCGCAGGGTCATCGCAATATCGTTGGTGACCTGATCGCCTGCAATCGGGATCACGGCCGTGTGTCGAATGGCGCCGCCGGTGAAGACGGTCAAATCGGTCGTGCCGCCGCCGATATCGACCAGACACACGCCCAATTCTTTCTCGTCGTCGTTCAGCACCGCCGTGGCCGCCGCCAGCGGCTGCAAAAACACGTCGCGCACTTCCAGTCCGCAACGACGCACGCACTTGACGACGTTTTCGATGGCCGACACCGCGCCGGTCACCACATGAACCCTGACCTCCAACCGTATGCCGCTCATTCCCAGCGGAACGTGCACATCGTCCTGTTCGTCAACGCGAAATTCCTGCGGCAGAATGTGCAGAATCTGCTGATCGTTCGGAATCGGGATTGCCCGCGCCGTTTCCAGCGCACGATCAATGTCAGCTTGCGACACTTCTTTTTCCTTGATCGCTACCGTACCGCCCGAATTGAGACTGCGGATGTGGCTACCGGCGATTCCGGTATAGACCTCCGAAATGTGGCAATTCGCCATCAGTTCGGCTTCCTCCAGCGCTCGCTGAATCGAAGCCATCGTCGCTTCGATGTTCACCACCGCGCCTTTTCTCAAACCACGCGACGGCTGCATGCCGAAACCGACCACCCGAATTTCCTGCTCCGGCGACATTTCCGCTACGATCGCCATCGTTTTCGAGGTGCCGATGTCGAGTCCGACAATCAAATTCTGATGCTCTTTTGCCATGGTTTTCCCTGTTTCTATTGCCTTTTGCTGCTTCCGTTGTCAGCAGACGCCGCCGTCGTTTGCGCCACCGTTTGCGCAGTTGTCCGCTCAGTTGCCCGCTCAGTTGTTCGCGCAGTTGTTCGCGCAGTTGTCCGAACAGCCAACCCGTTCTGATACCGCAAATCAATGTAGTCGTGTTGACGACCGGCATGCGCCAGCACATCCGCCGTTTTCCGATAAACCGAAACGAACCGCTCCATCCGCGCATCAACCATGTCGCGCCCCAACTCAATCACCTGCGTATTGCCGTGCTCGTCCGTGGCTTCAATCTGCCAACTGCCGCGTGGCGAATGCCGCACGGTTTCCAATTCAAGTCCCAACGACGCCAGTCTCATCCCCCAGCGCTCGAAACGTTCGACGACCGCGATCGCTTCGTCGTCGCGTCCGGTCAGTTCCGGCAAATCGCCGTCGTAAGGCGCGACAAACACCATCCCGTCGCGTGTCACCAGCGCCGTCCCGTTCCAGTGCGCGAACGGTTCAAATTCCCTGATCGACACTTCCAGGCGATCCGGCCACTCCCGATGCAGTCCGGCGTTGCGCACCCAGGGCACCTGCCGCAACGCCTGTTGTGCGCCGTCCAGATCCATCGTGAAAAACGTCCCTTTCAACTCACGACGAATCACTGCCGCGACATGCGCCGGATCGGCGCGATGCAAATCCTGCACCACAACCTGCCGGAACGCGAACGACGGCTGCCGCACGAACCAGTGTCCTGCTGCCCACAGCAACGCACCCGCCGACAAGAGCATCAGCGTCAGCGCAATCGCGTTCATCGTTTTCGGGTCATGCCACATGTTTTGAAACGCTTCCTTTCAAAATCGTCAGACACAATGCTTCCATCGACATCCCTGCTGCCCGCGCCGCCATCGGCGCCAAGCTGTGCGCCGTCATTCCCGGCACCGTGTTCGCCTCCAGAAAAAACCATTGTCCATCGTCGCGCAGCATCACATCCAACCTGCCGCAACCACGACAACCCAACACCTGAAACGCCGCCAATGCCTGCGCCCGTATCCGTTCTTCCAGCGCTTCTGAAAGTCCGGACGGACAAAAATACTGCGTATCGTCCGAAAAATATTTGTGCTCGTAATCGTAATTGCCGTCCGGCGCGGCGATACGCACCAGCGGCAACGCGCAGCCATCAACCACCGCCGCCGCCAATTCCGCGCCGTGAATAAACGTCTCGGCAATCACCGGCGAATCGTGACGCGCCGCTTCGGCATACGCTCCGGCCAGTTGCTGCGGATCGGGACGATCCATTTTGACAACACCGATGCTCGAACCTTCATGCACCGGCTTCAATATCAACGGTAGCCCCAGCGTATTGATGAGTTGCCTCCAGTCCGTGTGCGCGTCAACCATTTGATACGGCGGCGTCGGAATCCCCGCCGACAACCACACCATCTTGGTGCGCCACTTGTCCATCGCCAGCGCCGACGCCGCAACACCGCTTCCGGTATAGGGAATGCCCAGCATTTCCAACACTGCCTGCGCTGTCCCGTCTTCGCCGCCACGGCCATGCAGCACGTTGAACGCCCGCGCAAATCCTTCGTCCTTCAACGCCCACAACGGTTTTTCAGCCGGATCGAACGCATGGGCGTTGATTCCTTGCGCTTGCAGCGCCGACAGCACATTGCGTCCCGACATCAGCGATATTTCACGCTCCGCCGAATGACCGCCCATCAGCACCGCCACTTTGCCAAAATCCATCGTGTCCTTTTCCATTGCGCTTTTTTCTTTCGCGCTCACACTGCTTCTCCGAAAATCCTGACTTCCGGCTGCAAACGCACACCGGTTTTTGCTTCCACTGTTTGTTGCACCTGCGCGATCAGCGCTTCGATGTCGGCAGCCCGCGCCGCGCCTTTCGGGTTGACAATGAAATTCGCGTGCTTCTCCGACACCGACGCGCCGCCCACCGTCAGTCCCTTCAAGCCGCACGATTCAATCAGTCGCGCCGCGACATCGCCGGGCGGATTGCGAAACACGCTGCCCGCGCTCGGCAAATCCAGCGGTTGCGACGCCAGACGTTTCGACAACAACGCCTTGATCTCCGCTTGCGCCCGGTTTCGTTTTTCCTCGACCGACGGTGCGTCGTCCGAAGCAAAATCAAGCCAGGCGCCGGTGAAAATTTCCGGCGACAGCGATGCCTTATGCCGCGTTTTATTTTTCACTTCGCGGTAACCAACATCGTACTCGTCCGCAGCGCAGACACTGAACTCTCCGGCGCGTGTGACCACTTCGACACGCACCACATAAGTCCAAATTTCGCTGCCGTAACAACCGGCATTCATCGCCAGCGCACCGCCGACCGTTCCCGGAATTCCCGCCAGAAACGCCGCGTCCGCTTTGCCTTGCGTCGCCGCGAAACGCGCCAGTTTCGCGCACGCCAAACCCGCCGACGCATAAATTGTTCCGTCGTCTTCCGTTTGCACCACCGACGGGTTGTCGTGCATCAACACCACCACGCCGCGCACGCCGCCGTCACGAATCAACACATTGCTTCCCAATCCCAGCACCGTCAACGGCACATCCATCGGCAACTGCCGCAGGAAAAGCGCGAGGTCTTCAGCATCGGCGGGTGTGTAAACCGTATCTGCCGAACCACCGGCACGCCAACTCGTGTGACGCGCCATCGCCACATCGAAGCGAAGATCACCGCGCAAACCGTCGAAAGTGATTCGCGGCTTCATCGTGCGTTTTCCTTTCCGGTTTTTTGTTCGGCTTTTTGTTGCAAGCGCGCCGCTACCGTGCCGATGTTGCCGGCGCCCATCGTCAGCACCACATCTCCGTCTTTCAACAACGACGCCAATACCTGCGGCGCTTTGTCAACCCGCTCAACGAACACCGGCTCGACTTTCCCGGCCACCCGCAATGCCCGCGCCAGTGCGCGCCCATCGGCGGCCACAATCGGTGTCTCACCGGCAGGATACACATCGACCAACACCAGCACATCGGTCTGCGACAACACCGCCACGAAATCTTCAAACAAATCGCGTGTGCGCGTGTAGCGATGCGGCTGGAACACCAGCACCAACCGCCGCCCCTCGAAACTGCCACGCGCCGCCGCCAGCGTCGCCGCAATTTCGTTCGGGTGGTGACCGTAATCGTCGATCAACGTGTATGAACCACCCTCCAACAACGGAATTTCACCGTAACGCTGAAAACGCCGCCCGACGCCTTTGAATCCGGCAAGCGCACGAGCGATCGCCTTCTCATCCACACCGACCTCGCGGCCAACGGCAATCGCCGCCAGCGCGTTCTGCACACTGTGCCGCCCTGGCAACGCCAGCACCACCGGCAAATCGGCGAAGCCGCGTTGCACCGCCACAAAATGCATCGTGCCTTGCCTGTTTTCCACTTGCAGCGCCTGCAACATCGCATCTTCCGAAAAGCCGTAACTCATTACCGGACGCCCCACTTCCGGCAAAATCTCGCGCACATGGGCGTCGTCAATACACGCCACCACCGCGCCGTAAAACGGAAGGCGTTGAAGAAACTCGACGAATGCTTTTTTAAGCTGCGCGAAATCGTGTCCGTAGGTTTCCATGTGATCGGTGTCGATGTTCGTCACCACCGATAGCACCGGCGACAAATGCAGAAACGATGCATCCGATTCATCCGCTTCCGCCACCAGAAAATCACCGCTGCCCAAACGTGCGTTCGCGTCCGCCGACAGCAAGCGTCCGCCGATCACGAACGTCGGATCGAAACCGCCTTCAGCCAGCACCGACGCCACCAGACTTGTCGTTGTCGTCTTGCCGTGCGTCCCGGCAATGGCAATACCGCGCTTCAAGCGCATCAGTTCAGCCAGCATCAGCGCACGCGCCACCACCGGAATGCCCGCCTGCTGCGCAGCGAGCACTTCAGGATTGTCGGCGGCTACCGCCGTTGACACCACCACTGCGTCGGCATCGCGGATGTGTTCCGCCGAATGCCCTTTCCAGACTTCGGCGCCCAACGAACGCAATCGCGCCGTCGCCACGTTATCGCTGATATCCGATCCCGAAACCCGATAACCGAGGTTCACCAGCACTTCGGCAATACCGCTCGTACCGACGCCGCCAAGGCCCACGAAATGCAATTGTTTTGCTTTGTGCTTCACGAAGTGCCTCCCCTGATATCTTCCTGAGCATCTTTCTCTCGCCGGTGTTTGCCCTGAAAAGCCAAACCCAGCGCCATGCATGCCTGTGCCGCCATCTCCGCCGCGTCGGTCTTGCGCAAGGCAAATGCCGCTTCCGCCATTGCCAAGGCCTTCTCGCGTGTCAGCAGGCTCAGCGTTTCT
>JAITMH010000126.1 GCA_031277445.1 Burkholderiales bacterium | reverse complement strand
GTCGGTCGCTTCGAGCGCGAGCGGCCGGAGTTGCGGGCGTTTGCGTTGACCACTGACACGTCGATTCTGACGGCGGTCGGTAACGATTATTCATTTGACGCGGTTTTTGAAAAACAGGTGCGGGCGCTTGGCGTTCGCGGCGATGTGTTGCTGGCGTTGTCAACTTCCGGCAATTCCGGTGACGTGATTCGGGCGATTGCCGCAGCGCAGGACCGTGAGATGCGTATCGTCGCATTGACCGGCAAGGGCGGCGGGGCTGTCGGCGAGATGTTGTCGGCGAACGACGTGCATCTGTGTGTGCCGCACACGCGGACGGCTCGAATTCAGGAAACGCATTTGCTCATACTGCATTGTTTGTGCGATACCATTGATGTTCGTTTACTTGGAGAAGAAGGATGATGGAGAAAATTTCGTGGCCTTGGCGGTGGGTGATGCCGCTGGTAACGTTGGCGGTGTTGGCGTCGGCGGTGGTGTCGATGTCGGGTTGTGCGCCACTGATCGTAGGCGCGGCAGCGACCGGCGTTGTGGTGGCGACGGATCGGCGAACGACCGGCGCCCAACTCGACGACACGACAATGAGCGCGGCGATTGTTTACAAGGTCAACGAACGGTATGGCGACAAGGTGCGCGTCGGTGTGACAAGTTACAACGGGATCATTTTGCTGACCGGCGAAGTGCCCGATCAGGAGACTCTGGAAGGCGTTGCTCAAATTGCCGAGGGAGAAAGGCGTGTGCGTGCAGTTCAGAACGAATTGTTGATCGGGCCGTTGTCCAGCTTATCGTCACGCGCCAACGACAGCTACATCACGTCGAAAGTGAAGACGCGGTTCGTCGATAGTGATTTTTCGCCGACGCACGTCAAGGTGGTGACCGAGCGCGGCATCGTCTATTTGATGGGTGTTGTCAGGCGGGCGGAAGGCGAGCAGGCGACCGAGATTGCGCGCAGGACGAACGGTGTCAGGCGCGTCGTTCGTATTTTTGAATATACCGACGAAACCCCATGATGGATTTGCCCGCGCCGCGCTATCCGGCCAAGATGGTTGGGGACGGTGAGGTGTCGGTGCGCGTTGCGCGGTTGCCGCGACCTTTGGTGTTTACCAACGGCGTGTTTGATGTGCTGCATCGCGGTCATGTGACGTATCTGGAACAGGCGCGGCAGTTGGGCGCGGCGCTGGTGGTGGCGGTTAACAGTGATGCGTCGGTGCGTCGTTTGAACAAGGGCAGCGACCGACCGCTCAATTCGCAGGAAGATCGAATGGCGGTGTTGGCGGCGTTGGCGTGTGTCGATCTGGTGGTGCCATTCGACGACGACACGCCGCGAGCGCTGATTGTTGAAACGATGCCGGATGTGCTGGTCAAAGGCGGCGATTATTCGGCAGACACGACCGCTGGCGCTGCCGAGGTCATCGCTCACGGAGGCCGCTTCGTCGCCATTCCGTTCCGCTTTCAACGATCGACGACGGCGCTGGTTGAGCGCATCCGTGCGAGCGCTGCGCCATGAGTTCGTTGTTTTCAGTATTTGAAATGCCTGTTGACCGTGAGCTTGACGCTTGCGGTTTGAATTGTCCGCTGCCGATTTTACGCGCCAAAAAAACGTTGAGCGAGATGGCTTCGGGGCAAACGTTGCGTATCACCGCGACCGATTCCGGCAGCGCCAGTGATTTTCAGTCGTTTGCAAAACAGACCGGCAACACGTTGCTGACGCAAGGCGAAAACGCGAGCGGTGTTTTCGGATTCGTGTTGCGGCGGAAGTGACGACAGGCAGGAAGGCGCTGACGATGATTGCCAACAGGGACACCGACGGTTAGCATTTACCTTTACACGTTTTTTTGCTGGAGCAACCCATGACTTTCGCGTTTACCGGAAAATTTCCAACCCGCCGTCCTCGCCGTCTGCGTCGCGATGCTTTTTCGCGGAACCTTGTGCGCGAGTATTCGTTAAGTTCAAACGATTTCATTTATCCGGTGTTCGTATTGGAGGGCGAGGGACGCGAAGAAGCCGTACCGTCGTTGCCGGGCGTGTCACGCAAAAGCATTGACCTGCTGTTGAAAGACGCGGAACGCTGTGTGCGGCTTGGGGTGCCGGTGATGGCGCTGTTTCCGGTGATTGATGTTGGCCTCAAGGACGAAACTGCTTGTGAAGCATGGAATCCGGACGGTCTGGTTCCCAGGATTGTGCGCCGTCTCAAAAAGGAATTTCCGGAACTGGGCGTGATGACCGATGTGGCGCTTGACCCATATACCAGCCACGGTCAGGACGGCTTGCTCGACGCGACCGGTTATGTGATGAACGATGAGACGGTCGAAGCGCTGGTCAAACAGGCGCTGTGCCATGCTGAGGCCGGCGCCGACATCGTGGCGCCGTCCGACATGATGGACGGTCGGATCGGCGCAATCCGCAGCGCACTCGACGCGCAAAAACGGATTCACACGCGGATCATGGCGTATTCGGCCAAGTATGCATCGAGTTTTTATGGGCCGTTCCGTGATGCGATTGGTTCCGCCGGTAATCTTGGCGGCGGCAACAAATACACGTACCAGATGGATCCGGGCAACAGCGATGAGGCATTGTGGGAAGTCTATGCGGACTTGAAAGAAGGCGCCGATATGGTGATGGTCAAACCCGGCCTGCCGTATCTCGACATCGTGCGCCGCGTCAAGGAAACGTTCGGTGTACCGACGGCGGTGTATCAGGTTTCCGGCGAGTACGCGATGCTCAAGGCGGCGGCGCAGAACGGCTGGCTCGATGAACGGGCGTGTGTGCTGGAAGCGCTGCTGTCAATGAAACGGGCCGGTGCGGACGCGATTCTGACGTATTTCGCGCTGACTGCGGCGGAGTGGCTTTCAGAGATCAGGGATTAGGGATCAGAGGTCAGATGCTCCGAATCTGTCGTTCTGCGCGAAGCAAAGCGAAGTCGCAGAATCCACTGCCCTCTCCCCCAGCCCCTCTCCCGCAAGCGGGAGAGGGGAGTGTTTTTCTCCGCGCTTCCGCGTGAAAATTTTCTTTGTGCGCTTTGCGTTCTTTGCGGTTAAATTTTTTCGTGGTTTTCGTGTTTTTCGTGGTTAAAGAATTTTTTCTCTGCGGCCTTGCATCTTCGCATGAAATGATGCTTTTCTGATTCCTGATTTCTAATCCCTGACCTCTGATTCCAGCAGTGCCTTTAACGCCGCACGATCCAGTGCCTGACGAACCGATTTACCGCGCTGTTGTCGGGCGGTTGGGGTGTCGATGCGCAACAGGACTTCGCTGACGCCATCGTCAGCCCGTAACGAGACGCTTTGGGTCGCGCTTTTGGAAGAGGCGGCGACAGAAACGGGATGGTAACGAATGCCGT
>JAITMH010000058.1 GCA_031277445.1 Burkholderiales bacterium | reverse complement strand
TCACGAATGCGTTGTTGTAGATGTTTCCAGTATTCATGCCGGAAAATATCTTCATGGTGGCGTTCAAACGCTTGCCGCAGTGAGGCGTCGCTGAAAAGAAATTGCCGGAACTCCTCAGGGAACACGTCGTTTTCGGCAACGCTGTACCAGGGTTCGCCCGCCATTTCATCTTCGGGATAACGCGGCGGCGGAATGGCGCGGAAGCTCATTTCGGTCATGTAGCGAATCTCGTCGTAATCGTAGAACACGACGCGGTTGTTTTTGGTCACGCCGAAATTTTTGAGCAGCATGTCGCCCGGGAAAATGTTGGCGGTCGCCAGTTGGCGAATGGCGATGCCGTAGTCGTCGATGATTTCAAAACGTGCGGCTTCATCGACCTGATCGAGGTAAAGGTTGAGCGGGATCATCCGCTGTTCGATATAAAGGTGACGGATGGAAATGCGGTCACCCAGATCGTCGAGTTTTTCCGGTATTTCGCGTTGCAGTTCGGCCATCAACTCATCGCTGATCCGGTGTTTTTCGATGGCGAAGTTTTCGTATTCCTGGGTGTCGGCCATGCGACCAACGCGGTCGTGTTCTTTGACGAGTTTGTAGCATTCGCGCACACGCTCGGCATCGACGCTTTTTTGTGGCGCAAAGCGGTCTTTGATGACTTTGAACACGACATCGTACGAGGGCAAGGTGAACACCAGCATCACCATTCCGCGTGTTCCCGGAGCGATGATGAACTGGTCTTTCGTTTGTTCCAGATGGCGCAGGTATTCGCGGTAATACTCGGTCTTGCCGTGTTTCTGGCAACCGATGGCGGTGTACAGTTCGGCGGTGGTTTTGTGCGGAAGAAGTTCGCGCAACCATTCGACGGTGGCGGCAGGCAGCGGCGCGTACACCATGAAATAGGCGCGGTTGAAACCGAAGACGATGCTGGCGTCGCTGAATTCGGTGAGGCAGGCATCAATAAAGATTTCGCCGGAATCGGTGCGACAAATCGGCAGCAGAAAAGGGTGCATACCGTCGGGAAGCCGCAGTTTGCCGACAATCCAGGCGGATTTGTTGCGGTAAAACATTTCGTTATAAATTTCGAGAACGCCGTTTTTCAACGCGTCCTGACCAAAGCGGCGCTCAAGCGTGTCGGCAATGTCGGCGATATCGCGTGGCAAATCTTCCCAGGGTTGCCGCAGCGGGGAGTTGCGCAGAATCACCCGCAACCGGTCTTCAACGCCGGTCGCCAGCGGAAAATTAAGCGCTATCGGTCGCGGCAGATCGCGGCGTCGGTGTTCGGGTTGTGAGCTGAACACGAACATTTTGTCCGGCTCCAGATCGCGGTGTTTAAACAACCGGCAATAAACCGAATTGAAAAAACTCTCGGCGATTTCGAAGCGCGGGTAGTTCGGCAGCAATGAAGTGTAGTGGTCTTTAACACGCGACAGGAAACCGGCGTTGAAACACGAGTCACCGGCCATCCGCCGGATCAGTTCAACCGACAGGCCGACATGGTGATCGTACAAATGAATCCGGTGTTTCATCGCGGCTTGCACGGCGTTCCAGTCGGCGTTCTCGAAACGTTGCTGGGCGCCTGCGGTGATTTCGAGGAAGCGACCGTATTGAGCGTCGAAGCCTTGCAGAATGGTGTGCGCGACCAGCGTCTCCATGTCGGCAGAAGCGGCGGCGCCGGAGGACAAGACGATGGCGGGTTCCATATCAGAGGTCAGATGTCAGGTATCAGAGGGTAGCCTGGACAAGCGAAGCGCAGTCCGGGAGCCAAAAACATTATTTAACCGCAAAGAACACAAAGAAAAACCGTCGTTTACAGGCGAGAGCATTTTCGCTTCAAGCGCATACACTTTTACCCCTCTCCCCCTGCCCCTCTCCCGCAAGCGGGAGAGGGGAGCAAGGTACAGCGCATCTTCACAGGGAGGGTATCTACCTAAATCAAAAGCGCTCAGAACTGCGATTCTTCTGTCGATCCGGTCAGCGCGGTCACCGATGAGGCGCCGCCCTGAATGACGGTGGTGACCTTGTCGAAATAACCGGTGCCGACTTCCTGCTGGTGCGCGGCGAAGGTGTAACCCCTGCTTGCAGAAGCGAATTCCGGCTCTTGCACTTTCTCGACGTAATGCTTCATCCCGTTTCCTTGCGCGTAGGCATGCGCCAGATCAAACATGTTGTACCACATGCTGTGAATACCGGCGAGCGTGATGAATTGGTATTTGTAACCCATCTTCGACAGTTCGTCCTGGAACGTGGCGATGGCGGCATCGTCGAGGTTTTTCTTCCAGTTAAACGACGGCGAACAGTTGTACGCCAGCAGTTTGCCCGGGAATTTGGCGTGAATCGCGTCGGCAAATTGTTTGGCCAGCTTCAGACACGGCGTCGAAGTTTCGCACCACACCATGTCGGCGTAGGGCGCGTAAGCCAGGCCACGGCTGATCGCCTGCTCGATACCGGCGCGGGTGCGGAAGAATCCTTCCGGTGTGCGCTCTCCGGTGACGAACGGTTTGTCGTTCGCGTCGCAATCCGAGGTCAGCAGATCGGCGGCGTCGGCGTCGGTACGTGCGATCACCAGCGTCGGTACGCCCATCACGTCAGCGGCCAGTCGCGCAGCAACCAGTTTTTGCACGGCTTCCTGCGTCGGCACCAACACTTTGCCGCCCATGTGACCGCACTTTTTGACCGACGCGAGTTGGTCTTCGAAGTGTACGCCACCGGCGCCCGCTTCGATCATTCCCTTCATCAATTCAAACGCGTTCAGCACGCCGCCGAAACCGGCTTCGGCGTCACCAACAATCGGCAGGAAGTGGTCGATGTAACCCTTGTCGCCGGGGCCGATGCCGTTCGCCCACTGAATCTGGTCGGCGCGACGGAAGGAATTGTTGATGCGTTGGACGACGGCCGGAACCGAGTTGGCCGGATACAGCGATTGATCCGGATACATCGCGCTGGCGAGGTTGGCGTCAGCGGCGACTTGCCAGCCGGAGAGGTAAATCGCTTCGACACCGGCCTTGGCTTGTTGCAGCGCTTGTCCGCCGGTCAGTGCGCCGAGGCAGTTGACGTAACCTTTTTTGGCGCTGCCGTTGACCAGCGACCACAGCTTGTCGGCGGCGCGGCGGGCCAGTGTACATTCGGGAACGATGGAACCACGCAGCGCGACAACATCGGCGGCGGTGTAAGGACGGGTGATCCCTTTCCAGCGCGGTTGTTGCCAGCTTTTTTCGAGTTCCTGAATTTGTTCATTACGGGGTAGCGACATTTTGATGCTCCTTTTTATCATTGACAAACGAAATTAAATTAAACAAGCTAAATGAAACAAGCAAGCGGTCAAGTCAAAAGCTCATAACCGGGCAAGGTCAGAAAATCGACCAGCTCATCTTGCGTCGTGATGCGGTGTAACAAAGCAGCGGCATCGGCGAAGCGGCCTTCGTTGAAACGGGCGTCGCCCAATTCCTTGCGAACCACTTCCGTTTCTTCCGCCAGCATTTTCTCGAACAGCGTCGGCGTCACCTGCTCGCCGTTGTCGAGCGTTTTGCGGTGACGAATCCACTGCCAGATGGAAGTACGCGAAATCTCGGCAGTGGCGGCGTCTTCCATCAGGCCATAAATCGGCACACAGCCGTTGCCGGAAATCCACGCTTCGAGATATTGTAACGCGACGCGGATGTTGGCGCGCATTCCCGCGTCGGTACGCTCGCCGGGACACGGCGCCAGCAATTCGGCGGCGGTGGTCGGCAGATCGTTCTCACGCAGCACATCCAACTGGTTGCGGCGCGTGCCGAGGATGCGGTCGAACACGGGCGTCACGACCTCGGCCAGACCGGGGTGCGCGATCCAGGTGCCGTCATGACCGTTACCGGCTTCGCGCTCCTTGTCGATGCGAACCTTCTCGCTCACCTCGGCGTTGCGTGCAGCGTCCTTGCTCGGAATGAACGCCGACATCCCGCCCATCGCAAAAGCGCCGCGACGGTGACACGTTTTAATCAACAACTTTGAATAAGCGCTGAGGAACGGCTTTTCCATCGTTACCGCCTGACGGTCGGGCAACACGCGGTCGGGATGATTCTTCAGCGTTTTGATATAGCTGAAAATATAATCCCAGCGACCGCAATTCAAACCGACGAGATGGTCGCGCATGTGATACAGAATTTCGTCCATCTGAAACACAGCGGGCAAAGTTTCGATCAACGCCGTTGCCTTGATCGTGCCGCGTGGCAGACCGTAGCGGTCTTCGGCGAAACTGAAAATCTCACTCCACCAGGCGGCCTCCTTGTACGACTGCGTTTTCGGGAGATAAAAATACGGCCCGCTGCCCTTGTCGAGAAGCTTGCGGTGATTGTGATGAAAATACAGCGCGAAATCAAACAACCCGCCCGGAATCGGCGCGCCCTGCCACAGCGCATGTTTTTCCGGCAGATGCAAACCGCGCACACGGCAGATCAACACGGCAGTTTTTTCTTTCAGCGCATAATGTTTTCCGCTCTGCGGATCGGTGTAAGTAATCGTGCCGTTAACCGCGTCGCGCAGATTGATCTGACCGTCGATCACCTTGTCCCAGGCGGGCGCCAGCGAATCCTCAAAATCGGCCATGAAAACCTTCACGTTGGCGTTCAACGCATTGATCACCATCTTGCGATCGACAGGGCCGGTAATCTCCACACGACGATCCATCAAATCGTCCGGAACACCGCGAATCTTCCAGTCACCATTGCGGATGTCCGCCGTGTCGGGCAAAAAATCCGGCAACGCACCGGCGTCGATTTTCGCCTGCCAAACCGTGCGTTCCGCCAGCAGCGCGTTACGTGCCGGAGTGAAGCGCTGAACCAGCTCACTCAAAAACACCAACGCGTCGTGCGTCAAAATTTCCTTCTCGGCCTCGCTCCGAATGGGCGTGGCCAACATCAAGCCAGTATCGTGCGACATAGTTTCTTTCCTTTAGCAAGCACCCGCGACATGCGGACACAACAAGAGTTTCAGACAAAACGGATCGAGCCGGGAATCAAGATGAGAAACCCGGTTCTCGCCGGATGACGCAGGGTCGCGTGATAGAGGGCGTCCCTTGTGGGGATTTACTACAAAGGCAGTCAAAGATATGCCAACCTCGACAGATAATCATAAAGCAAACGGCGCGAAGAAAAAACCCTGTTGGCAAAAGGTCTATATCAGAGGTCAGGAATCAGGGATCAGCTTCCTTAGGGGCGGGTTTCAAACCCGCCCTTGTGTCGCACGCTTTGCCTCACGCGGAGGCGCGGAGAACGCGGAGAGGAGTGCGGGCGTCTCGCCCGCAAACTCGCCTCACGCGAAGGCGCGAAGCCGCGAAGAAGAACTCAAAGCCCCTTCAAGGGGAGGGCTAGGGTGGGGATGGGGTTGTCAGGAACCAGAGGCCGGGAATCAGGTATCAGAACTCCGTCATTCTGCGCGAAGTCGCAGAATCCACAAAAACGGCCTCACGCGAAGGCGCGAAGCTGCGAAGAAAAACTCAAAGCCGCCTCCCCCGCAGCATGGCAACGTAATAAAACACCCGCCGCTCGATACAAAACAAACTGTGCTATTTTTGACGCCGGAAATGGCGTTATGGCAGAAAAGAACGTATTGAAATGACCGAAATGAAAGAAATCCGTATTCCGAAAGCGCCTGCGTGCTGGGAAAGCTGCGGGAATTGCGCGGACGGCGAATTGCTGATCAGCAGCGTTGAGGTTGCCGTGGGCGACACTTTGGCGCTCGATGACACCCTGATCGTGGTCGAAACCAACAAAACATCGCTCGATATTCCGTCGCCTTACGCTGGTACCGTGGTCGAAGTGCTGGTCAAGCCGGGGAACATCGTGAAAGAAGGAGACGTGATCGTGAGAATAGAGCAGCCCGTCGCAGTTCGCTGCGCTCACCACGACCTATGAATTGCCCCCCATCCCAACCTTCCCCCGCAAGCGGGGGAAGGGGCTTTGAGTTCTTCTTCGCGTCTTCGCGCCTTCGCGTGAGGCGGTTTTTATGGATTCTGCGACTTCGCGCAGAATGACGGTAACTTTTTTCGTGGCTTTCGTGTTTTTCGTGGTTAAAAGCTTTTTTCTCCGCGCCTCCGCGTGAGGCGGTTTTTCTTTGTGATCTTTGCGTTCTTTGCGGTTAAATAAAAAAAGGGCGGGTTTGAAACCCGCCCCTACATTTTTTCGCCTTTGCGTGGACTGATCCCTGATTCCTGATCTCTGCCCGCGCTTATCGGCCAAATCCGAACCATGACT
>JAITMH010000154.1 GCA_031277445.1 Burkholderiales bacterium | reverse complement strand
AGAACCGGCTGCCGAGGACATCTTTGGTGAACGCGCTGAGGCGTTAACCGAGGAACTGGCGGAGGAGCTAACTGAGGCGCCGGTTGCCGAAGTGGTTGCAGAAGCAGTAACAGAGGCAGTTGCAGAAGCAGTCACAGCGCCGGCCGCGCTGATAACAGAAGCGGCGGCAGCGCCGACAGCGGAACCGGAAACAATTCCGGAAACAGCGCCGGACGCGGACGAGAAAACGCCGTGACCGGAAACCTTTTTTCAAAGATGTTCATGCGGTGCGCCGATGATTTCCGGGCGGCGCTGACGATGATGCGTACTTCAGAGGGACGCTTCCGTTGTTGCGCATGGGCATCTCGCGGGTAGCCTCGTCTGCCCGCCGAAGGAAGTGCCGATCAGCGACCTCCTGCGCAAACTTGGGCAGTATCTGCCCCCCGATGAGGTTGCGCTGGTCGAACGTGCGTATCAATATGCGGAGCGTGCGCACGCGAACCAACGCCGCAAATCCGGCGAACCTTACATCACCCACCCGCTGGCCGTAACCGGCATACTCGCCGGTTGGCAGCTTGACGCCCAGGCGCTGGCAGCGGCGATGCTGCACGATGTGCTTGAAGACACGTTGGCCAACAAAGAAGAACTGGCGCGTGAGTTCGATAACATCGTTGCCGATCTGGTCGATGCGGTGTCCAAACTTAACCAGCTCGACTTTTCGTCACGCGAAGAAGCGCAGGCGGAGACATTCAGCAAAATGGTGCTGGCGATGGCGCGTGACGTGCGCGTGATCCTGATCAAACTCGCCGACCGTTTTCACAACATGCAGACCCTGGGCTCGATGAGTCTGGCGTCGCGCCGCCGGATTGCCCGCGAAACACGCGACATTTACGCGCCGGTCGCGCAGCGGCTCGGACTGTATGCGTTGCGGCAAAGCTTGCTTGATTTGTCGTTCCAACATTTGAACCCGCACCGCCATCGCGTGTTCAGCAACACCATCGAAACCATTCGCGCCGCTCGTAGCGATACCGTCGATGGCGTGCTGTCGCTGCTGCGCGAACGCCTGGCGCAACAGCCGCAACTCAACGCCGAAGTCAGCGCCCGCGAGCGAACCGTTTATTCGGCGTACAACAAAATGCGCGAAAAACACATTCGCTTGCAGCAAGTGATGGAATCCTGCGGCGTGCTGGTGCTGGCCGATTCGCGCAACGCCTGTTATGCCGTGTTGGGCGCATTGCACGAAATCTACAAACCGCTTCCCGGTCGTTTCAGGGATTACATCGCGATTCCGAAAGCCAACGGCTATCAGGCATTGCACACCACACTATTCGGACCGGACAGCATGCCGATAGATGTTCACATTTGTACGCACGACATGAACCTGATCGCCGAGAACGGCGTGGCGGCGTACTGGATGTACCGCTCAGGAAGCGATCTGGCGCATCTGGCTGAAACACAACAAAACACCCGCCGCTGGTTGAAGGGACTGCTCGAAATGCAGACCGAAGAAGGCGATTCGCGGGAATTCGTCGAGAACATCAAGCGCGATCTTTTCCCGGAGGAAATCTACGTCTTCACACCCAAAGGCCGCATCATGGTCTTGCCGCGTGGCGCGACCGTTCTTGACTTCGCGTACAGCATTCACACCGACGTCGGCAACCGCTGCACCGGTGCGCGGGTTGATCACGAAATCATGCCGCTGCGCACCGTGCTGAAAAATGGCCGTCAAGTCGAAGTGCTGACCGATGCCGACGCGCAACCCATGCCCGCCTGGTTGTCGTTCGTCGTCACCGGCAAAGCGCGTTCGGCGATTCGTCACCACCTCAAAAACCAGCAACAGCAAACCTCCGTAGTGCTTGGCGAGCGGTTGCTCAAACATGGCCTGACCATTTTCAAACTCAACGCCGAGAAAATCACGCCGGAACAATGGCAGGCATTTTCTGAAACGCAAGGCGTCAAGACCGTGACCGACCTGTTCACCGACATCGGGCGCGGCAAGAAATTACCGTTTACCGTAGCGCAAACATTCGCCCAGTGGCTGCGAGGGAATCAGCCATTGCCGGAGCCGCATCGCGGCAAGCGGTTGCCGTTGATGGTCGCGCAGACATTCGCTCGATGGTTGCACGGCGAGGAGCGCTGGCACGGAAAAAAACTGCAATTGCGCGACAGCGACAGCGACGTTTTGCGTTACGCACCGTGTTGCCGACCATTGCCGAACGATCCAATCGTCGGATGGCTTCGACCCGGGCAGGGATTGGAAGTTCACATCCGCGATTGCGCCACACTGAAACAACATGCGACCCAGCAAGGCGAGTGGATCGAAATGGCCTGGCCTGATACCTCGCAAACGCTTTTCCTCTCCGAAGTTCGCTCCTGGGCGCCGGATCGGCAGGGATTATTGGCGGATCAGGCCAGCGTGATTGCGGAGGCGGGCGCCAACATCCTTCAGGTCAACATTGAGCGACCACAGGGACAGGCGCTGCTGGCCATGCAATTTCAGATCGAAGTGCGCGACCGCCAACAACTGGCCGACGTTCTGCGAGGATTGCGGCGCGTCGCCGGCGTCAAAAAAGTGCAACGGGTGAAAGCGTAGGCAGGGGGCAGAGGGCAGAGGTCAGGAATCAGATGTCAGAGGTCAGAAGCCCGAATGCGTCATTCTGCGTGAAGCGAAGCGGAGTCGCAGAATCCAGAAAAGGCCTCCTTTTGAACGCAAGCTTTTAAGCCAACTGGGCTGAGAGAAAAATCAGAGTAAGGGAAAAATATGGGAACAACGAAAAAAATCATCGGCGCGGTCACTCTGATTGCGCTGGTATTCATTATTGGCGGCAGCTATTGGACGGGCAAGGGTGCCGAAAAGACGTTTCGTGCCGGCGCGGCAGAAATAGCCAAGCACGGCGTCTGGATAAAGCAGATTGATTACCGGCGCGGGCTTTTCAGCGCGACGGCTCGCACCGAATGGGCGTTGATGCCTCCGGGGGAGAAGGC
>JAITMH010000090.1 GCA_031277445.1 Burkholderiales bacterium | reverse complement strand
CGCGTGAGATTGGTTCCCGACTGCGCTTCGCTTGCCCAAGCTACTCGCTACCGCATGGATTCTGCGACTCCGCTTCGCTTCGCGCAGAATGACTGCTATTTTTTTTCGTGCCTTTCGTGTTTTTCGTGGTTAAGGTTTTTTCTTCGCGCCTCCGCGTGAAATGATGTCTTTCTGATTCCTAATCCCTGACAACCCCATCCCCATCCCAACCTTCCCCTTGAAGGGGAAGGCGTTTATTTCCACTTCAACACTCCACTCCCCAATTTCGCTGCCACTTGCTCGGCAAACGTCGCGCCCAGTTGTCGCGCCAGCCGCTCGGAAAAATCAGGACGGTAGGTAAAGTCGTAGGTGTTTTCAACGCCGATGATGTCACGCGCCACTGAATTCACCGAACCCAAACCGTCCGCAAGCCCCAGCGCCACCGCTTCGTTGCCGTTCCAGATCAGTCCCGAAAACATTTCCGGCGTTTCGTTCAGCCGTTCGCCGCGACCATCACGCACGGCAGTGATGAATTGTTGGTGAATGCTGTCGAGCAGTTTTTGCACATGTTCTTTTTGATTTTCATTGACCGGACTAAAGGGATCCATGAACGCTTTGTTATCGCCGGCAGTCATCGTGCGTTGTTCAATACCGAGTTTTTCAATGGCTTCGGTAAAACCGAAGTTCATCATGATCACGCCGATGGAACCCACCAGACTGGCCTTATCGACGTAAATCCCGTCCGCCGCCGCCGCGACGTAATAACCGCCCGACGCCGCCATTTCGCCGACAACTACGTAGAGCGGAATATGCGGATATTTTCCGCGCAGCCGTTTGATTTCATCGTAAATCTGACCGGCCTGTACCGGGCTGCCGCCGGGACTGTTGATTTCGAGAACGACGCCGCGAACATGTTTGGCGGTAAAGGCATCTTTCAATCCCGAAATAACGCGTTCGGCGCTGGCATCGGCATCGGACGCAATCGTGCCGTTCAGTTGTACCAGCGCGGTACATTCGCTCAGACAGTTGCTGCCGTATTTCTTGCCCATGAAGCCGATGCTGATGAACAAAACAATGATCGCCAGCGTCGTCAGCCGAAGGAAAATGCGCCAGCGACGAGCGCGGCGCTGCTCGGTCAGAAATGCCATCGCAACTTTTTCCAGCGCTGCCGTTTGGTTGTCGCCGCTTCCAGAAGGTCTCGGCGGCGGCGCGGTTTGCCCGAATACTTGTGCGCTCAGGATAGGTTCATTGGGATCGTACGTACTCATTTTTGTCTTTCCTTGTTTCAGTTTACAACCGTTGGGGTTCGCCTCGCTCACCCGCAACCTATGTGGTCAGCCATTATCCGTGTGTAGCCAGCCAGGTGTCCAGCGCCACAGGCCGCCGCCTCACGTCTCCTGCGTCGCCAGTTGATCGAGAAACGCCTGCAACGCTTCGGGAAGCGGCGCTTCGATCTCCAGCCATTCGCCATTCGCCGGATGCGAAAATCCCAGCTTGTGTGCATGCAAAAACATCCGGCGCAAACCCGCCTTCGCCAGCGCCCGGTTCCATGCAAAATCACCGTATTTGTCGTCACCGGCCAGCGGGTATCCCAGATGGGTCAAATGCACCCGTATCTGATGGGTTCGACCGGTATGCAGTTCCGCTTCCAGCAACGATAGCGGCGGCTCAAGCTTCGGCCACACCTGTTGCCGGTAAAACACGGTGGTTGCGGCCTGCCCTTCCCCATCGGCGCGTACCCGCCGTTCACCTTCCGCCGTCAGAAAGCGCGTCAACGGCGTCTGCACTTTCCGTTTGGCGTCCGGCCAGCGTCCGCGAACCAGAACGTCATAACGCTTGTCCACCGCGCCGTCACGCCAGGCGGCGTGCAGTCCCGTCAAAGCCGACCGTTTCTTCGCCAGCAGCAACACGCCCGAGGTTTCCCGGTCGAGCCGGTGCACCAGTTCCAGAAAACGCAGTTCTGGGCGCTGCGCCCGTAATTGCTCGACCGCCCCAAACGACACGCCGCTGCCGCCGTGTACCGCCAGTCCGGCGGGCTTGTTCACCGCCAGCAGCCATTCGTCCTCAAACAGCACGGGCAACGCGCAGGCGCCGCGTGGCGGCGTCGGACGGCGGTTTTCTACCCGCGTCGGCAGCCGCAGCGGCGGGATACGAACGGAATCGCCCAGCGCCAGATGGTTCGACGGCTGCGCACGGCCACCGTTAACCCGCACCTCGCCCGAGCGCACGATCCGATAAATGTGGCTTTGCGGGACGCCTTTCAGCGTCTTCATCAGGAAATTGTCGAGCCGCTGCCCGGCGGCGGTTTCGTCAATTTCCAGATGTTTCACAAATTTCTTGCTTAAGTCCTTCATTCCTTTATAATCATCGGTTGACCCTGACATCACAGGGCGCGGCAAACAACAGCGGCGAAGCACAAACATCCGCCGCTTCTCCCCGGAAAACCGGATTTGCCCGCCTTCGTCATGTCGAACGGTTGCGGTGGCGTCGCACACCGCACATCCCGTCCCGGAAATCCCGAATGCTGGATGTAAAGTAGCGATCTTAAAGGAAGCCTTGGAGCAGTGCCAGCCAGTGCGTCAGGATTCTTTGCGAAACTCCGCGAATGCCGGAGTGGATGGGATGCCGGAAGCCGGGTCATGCCGCAGATAGACGACACAGACGTGCCGTTGCCGTGACCGCAGGAGCATAGCCCCTCGCAAAGCCCGCACACCAGGCCTGCCCGAAAGGCTTCCGGGAAAAAGATTTATTACGCGCATTTTCGCGCCGAGGTTTCGGTCACAGCGAATCTGCGCGGCATGAGAGATACAAGGCCGCGATGCCGTTCGCGCTCGAAAGAGCCGCCGCCCATGAGGTTGCCGGCTGTGAAGTGATCGACGACATCGCCCGCGCATCCCGCTTTAAGGGGTGCTTGATGAACGAAAAGGACGCCGTCCCGTAAGGACGGTGATCGGTGTATTAACAATGATGTTTTTGACCGATTTTCCGCCTCCGTCGTCTGCCGAACGCGCTTTTGCGTCGTTCCGGCATCTTGTCTCGCCTCTGGCATGGATTGCCGGACGGTTGTGCCGCGCCTGATTCCGCAGTCCGCTTACAGAACTGTAAGGGAAGCTGTGAGTCTGTTGTCCGCCTTGGTGTGCAAAGCGCACTAAAGGATTTAAAACTATGAAAAGAATGTTATTCAACGCCACCCAGGCAGAAGAACTGCGGGTCGCCATCGTCGATGGACAAAAACTGATTGATCTCGATATTGAGTCGGCCTCCAAGGAACAACGAAAATCGAATATTTACAAAGGCGTCGTCACCCGAATTGAGCCGTCGCTGGAAGCATGCTTCGTCGATTACGGCGCCGAACGCCATGGCTTCCTGCCCTTCAAAGAAATCTCGCGTCAGTCGCTCGGCGCTCATGAAGGCCGCATTCAAGACCTTCTGCGCGAAGGTCAGGAAATCATCATCCAGATCGACAAGGACGAACGCGGCAACAAAGGCGCGGCGCTCACCACCTACATTTCGCTGGCCGGACGTTACCTCGTCCTGATGCCCAACAACCCGCGCGGCGGCGGTGTTTCGCGTCGCATCGAAGGCGAAGAACGCAACGAACTGCGCGAAACACTCAACCAGCTCGATGTTCCGAACGGCATGAGCACCATCGCCCGCACCGCCGGTATTGGCCGTTCGCAGGAAGAACTGCAATGGGATCTCAATTACCTGCTGCAACTGTGGAGCGCCATTGAAGACGCCGCACGGTTGCAGAAAGGCGCGTACCTGATTTATCAGGAATCGTCGCTGGTGATCCGCGCTATCCGCGATTACTTCCATCCCGACATCGGCGAAATCCTGATCGACACCGAAACCGTCTTCGAGCAGGCGCAACAATTCATGAGCCACGTCATGCCCAACAATGCGCAGCGCGTGAAGCTCTACCGCGACGATGTGCCGTTGTTTTCGCGTTTCCAGATCGAACACCAGATCGAAACCGCCTATGGGCGGCAAGTGCCGTTGCCGTCAGGCGGCTCCATCGTTATCGACCATACCGAAGCGCTGGTCGCCATTGACGTTAACTCCGCACGCGCCACTCGCGGTTCCGACATCGAAGCCACCGCGTTTCAGACCAACCTTGAATCGGTTGACGAAGTGGCACGTCAGTTGCGCTTGCGCGACCTCGGCGGTCTGGTCGTGATCGACTTCATCGACATGGAAAGCCCGAAAAACCAACGCGCCGTCGAAGAACGTCTGCACGAAGCGCTGCGTTACGACCGCGCCCGTGTGCAAATCAGCAAAATCTCGCGCTTCGGCCTGCTTGAACTGTCGCGGCAACGGCTGCGTCCGGCGCTTGCCGAATCGGCGCACATGCCTTGTCCGCGCTGCCACGGCATCGGCCATATTCGCGGCACCGAATCGACGGCGTTGCACATCCTGCGCATTCTTCAAGAAGAAGCGATGAAAGACAACACAGCGCAAATCGTCGCGCAAGTGCCGGTCGAAGTCGCCACCTTCCTGCTCAACGAAAAACGCAACGATGTGTTCGCCATCGAATCGCGCTTCCGGGTGAACGTCTTGCTGGTGCCGAACCGCCATCTCGAAACACCGAACTTCTCCATCGAACGCTTGCGCCACGACGACCTGAATCAGGGCGACGTGTTGCCCGCTTCGTTTGAACTTGCCGAAAGACCCAAAGAACCGGACATCGCCAAAGAGAAAAAAGAAGACGCCAAAGAAACGCGCCAGGAAGCTGTCGTCAAAGGCATCACGCCGACCATGGCCGCGCCGACGCCCAAAGAAACGCCTCCCGAACCCTCGTGGTTCTCGCGCATGTTCACCTGGTTCAAAAAAGAACCGGAAGCTGCCGCGCCGGTAAAGGGCGCCGGAAAACGTCAGGACAACCGCCGTCGTGATAGTGACCGTGGCGACCGTGGCGACCGCAACCGTAACGAGCGTCGCGGCGGACGCGGCGACAGAGACGACCGTCAGAAACGTTCAAACGAAAGCCGCGAGCGCGGCAACAAAACCGAACGCACACAAGAACGCCGCCGTGACAATGAACGCCAGAGCGAACGGAGCGATGCGCGTCAGGAACGCGGATCGGCAACGCAAACGCGCAAAGGCACTCGTGAGCGTGATGAGGCACGGCAAAGCAGCCCGCAAGACAACGAACGTCGCCGTCAAACTCAGGAAGAACCGCGTCGGCAACAACCCGTGCAGCAGGAAATCGTGATGGAAACAGAAGCGCCAATCGTGATCACCAGCGCTGTGCTTGAGACGCCGCCTGCCGGAAAAAGAAACGAACAGCGCGACAACAACAAACGTCGTCGTGGCGGACGCGGACGTGGGCGTGGCCGCCATCAGGAAAACGCGGGGCGCGAAGAAACAGCAGAACCGTTTTTCGAATTCATCATCGGCCCCGAACAACCTGACACAACACCGACGGTTCCACCCGCTTCGTTGCTACCGGTCGTTCCCACCACGGGCACCGCACTGAAAACCATAAGCGAAGAACACGCACGCGATGTTGCCGCGCAAACGCCGCTGTCCCCGCGCACACCGGAAACAACGATCACCGAAGCGCCGGTCATCGAAACGCCTGCGCCGGAGAAAACCGCCGCCGCTAAAAAACCCGCAGAACCGATTGCGTCGGTGACGCTGGAAACGCCGACGGAAGCGCCGAAAAAAGAAACGCCGACGGAAGTGCCGAGAAAAGAAACGCCGACGCCTTCCTTCGTTCCCGACCTTACCGGCGCCGGACTGGAACTGATAGAAACCCGTCACGCCGCACCGACCGCCGAATCGCAAGAGGCCGAAACCACTCGCCCGAAGCGTGTGCGCCCACCGCGCACTGCCGTTCAGGAAGAGTCATTGCAAATGGTGGAAACAGCGAACAAGGACTGAGCGTTTTCACCTGAAAGTAAGGGCGGGTTTCAAACCCGCCCTTTTTTTGCCTCACGCGGGGCGCGGAAAAAAGCTTTTAACCACGAAGAACACGAAAGGCACGAAGAAAAATAGCCGTCATTCTTCGCGAAGCGTAGCGCGTCATCCTGCGCGTAGTCGCAGGACGCAGAATCCATGCGGTTGCGGGCGGCAGGTTGCCGCCCCTACGCCAAAATCGCCACGTCTTGCTTGTAGATACTGTTATCGGCACCCAAAGTCAACCTCCATGCAGCGCGGGGTTGAAAGGCTTGCCTGACTTGAGTACCCCAAAAGCAACATGAACGAGCTTGCGCATCATGGCGCCAATAAT
>JAITMH010000084.1 GCA_031277445.1 Burkholderiales bacterium | reverse complement strand
GTCGTCGATCATTTTGAAATAGGCGTCACGCACCACTGGGAGAAACAGGGAAATATCACGGCCACCGTATTCCACGACCGTGGTAAAGACCGGTTCAGAGCCTACTTCGGCGGACCAATTCCCACACACTTTAATGATCCCATCGGGCGCTACACGATACGCGGACTGGAATTGACCACATCGCTACGCCCTCATCAGGGCTGGAATGTTTTTGCCGGCGCCACCTGGCTTGATGTCAAAGCGAAAGGAAGCGACGGCATCGAATACAACGAAATGCCTTATACACCGAGCTTTACTTTCAAGGCGGGAACGCAATGGGAAATCACCGAATCCGATAAGTTATATGTGGACATGCAGCACATACGAGGGCTGTATCAGGGAACCTCTGCGCGCACCGGAGGATTCAACTATTCTCCCTCAGACGCCAGAAACAAGCTGGATAACATCACGCTTGTCAACTTGCGGTTGAGTCGCCGGATACAGCAACCCGGTTGGCGTTTTGAGGAGATGGAAACTTTTCTTGCGGTCAACAACCTCTTTAACCAGTCTTACGAATATGTAAAAGGGTATCCCATGCCGGGAATCATGGCGATGGTTGGCATCAATATAAAAATGAAATAGCGCAAAGAAAGTTTCTCGCGGAGAAAAAAGCTTTTAACCACGAAAAACACGAAAGCCATGAAAAGATTTAACCGCAAAGAACGCAAAGAACACAAAGAAAAAATCTCGTAGGGGCGGGTTTCAAACCCGCCCTTTTGTTTGTGTCTCACGCGAAGGCGCGGAGCGCACGGAGAAAAACCATTTTAAACACGAAAGCTACGAAATTTTTAACCGCAAAGAACGCAAAGAGCACAAAGAAAAAACTCGTAGGGGCGGGTTTCAAACCCGCCCTTTTGTTTGTGTCTCACGCGAAGGCGCGAAGCCACGAAGAAAGAACGCCCCTTCCCCCGCTTGCGGGGGAAGGTTGGGATGGGGGCAGGTATCAGGCATCAGAACTCCGTCATTCCCGTGAAAGCGGGAATCCAGTCCTTCCAAAGCATCAAACCTCAAAATCTTTGCTTCGGCAAAAACGCACGTTTTTCATCTTTTCAAAGACATCTTTTCTGGATTCCCGCTTTCGCGGGAATGACGGTGCGCAGGAAGTCTTTTTCTTCGCGGCTTCGCACCTTCGCGTGAGGCGGTTTTTCTGGATTGCTTCGTCGCTTTCGCTCCTCGCAATGACGCCGATTTTTTTCTTTACGCTCTTTGCGTTCTTTGCGGTTAAATCTTTTCGTGGCTTTCGTGTTTTTCGTGGTTAAAAACTTTCAAGCCATCCGCTCTTCAACCCAGCCGCGCACCGACTGCAACGCCGCCGCCAATCCCTCCGGCTGTGTGCCGCCCGCCTGTGCCATGTCAGGGCGACCGCCGCCTTTGCCGCCGACTTGCTGCGCGGCAAAGTTCACCAATTCTCCGGCTTTGACTTTGCCTGTCAGGTCTGCGGTAACGCCTGCGATGAGGCTCACCTTTTCATCGCGAACGGTCGCAAGTACGATCACGGCAGACTTGAGTTTGTCTTTCAGTTTGTCAAGCGTTTCGCGCAAGGTCGCGGGGTCAATGCCTTCCAGCGTCGCGGCAAGAAGTTTCGCGCCACCGCCAATTTCGACGGCCTGATCCATAAGACCGTCGATCTGGCTGCCCGCAAGTTTTGACTTGAGGCGAGCCACTTCCTTTTCGAGCAACTTCATTTGCTCGGTCAAGTGCGCAACACGAACATCCAGTTCGCCGGGCGACACTTTCAATTCACCGGCAGCGCGTTGCAAAATCTGTTCGCGGTCGTTGAGATATTCGATCACGCCTTCGCCCGCCACGGCTTCGATGCGCCGGATGCCCGCCGCGATGCCGCCTTCGGCAACGATCTTGAACAAGCCGATATCGCCGGTACGGTTGACGTGCGTGCCGCCGCACAACTCGCACGATGAACCAATGTTGAGTACGCGCACGGTGTCGCCATACTTCTCGCCGAAAAGTGCCATCGCACCAGACTTTAACGCATCGTCAAACGACATGAGCCGCGCCTGCGTCGCGTCGTTCATCAGAATTTCTTCGTTGACTTTCGTTTCCACACGCGCCATCTCTTCGGCAGTGACCGGAGCGAAATGCGAGAAATCGAAGCGCGTTCGTTCGCCATTCACCAACGAACCTTTTTGTTGCACATGCGACCCAAGCACTTCGCGCAGCGCCTTGTGCATCAAGTGCGTCGCCGAGTGGTTGCGCACGGTTCGCGTCCGCGCCACGCGATCAACAGCGGTCTGAACGGTATCGCCAACGTTTAACACACCTTTCGTGACTTCACCGATATGACCGAACACGTCGGGTTGAATTTTTTGCGTATCCTGCACCGAAAATGAAACTTCGTTGCTGTGAAGCAAACCCACGTCGCCGACCTGCCCGCCCGATTCAGCGTAGAACGGCGTTCGATCAAGCACCACGACACCGCATTCGCCTTCTTTCAGAGATGTGACGCTGACGCCATCGTTGTACAGCGCGACGATCTTCGCCGCATCTTCCAGACGCTCATAACCTTCAAATGTCGTCTTCGGCCCCTGATACACCAGCGACTCGCCGACCTTGAACTGACTCGCCATTCGCGCCCGCTCACGCTGCGCCTGCATCGCTTTGTCGAAACCGGCTTCATCGACGGTCACGCCACGTTCGCGGCAAACGTCTGAAGTCAAATCAAGCGGAAAGCCGAACGTATCGTACAGCGTGAACGCCGTTTCGCCACTGAGCGTCGCCGTGCCGCTCCCCTGCATTTGCTTTAACGCATCGTCGAGCAATTTCATCCCGTTGTCGATGGTTTCGCCGAAACGCTGTTCTTCCATTTGCAGCACTTGCGCCACCCGCGCCTGTTCGCGCATCAGTTCGGGATAGGCATCGCCCATGGTTTTTGCCAGCGTTTCGACAAGCGTGTAGAAAAACGGTTTCTTTTGTCCCAGTTTGTAGCCGTGCCGAATCGCCCGACGAATAATGCGGCGCAACACATAGCCGCGCCCTTCACTTCCGGGAATCACACCGTCCACAATCAGAAACGCGCAAGCGCGGATGTGATCGGCAATCACGCGCAGCGATGGCGAATCTTTGTCCTTGCAGCCGGTCGCCTTCGCTGCCGCCGCAATCAACGACTGGAACAAATCAATGTCGTAATTTGAATGCACATTTTGCAATACCGCTGCCAGACGCTCCAGTCCCATGCCCGTATCGACGCACGGTGCAGGCAACGGCGTTAATGTCCCTTGCGCGTCGCGGTTGTACTGCATGAAAACAAGATTCCAAATCTCGATATAACGATCCGCCTCAGCGTCGGGTGATCCCGGCGGGCCGCCTGCAATGCCCGGCCCGTGATCGTAGAAAATTTCCGAGCATGGCCCGCACGGACCGACATCGGCCATCTGCCAGAAGTTATCGCTGGCGTATTTGGCGCCCTTGTTGTCGCCGATACGAACGAGACGCTCTTTCGGGATTTTGATCTCGTTCGCCCAGATATCGTAGGCTTCGTCGTCGTCGATATAAACCGTCGCCCACAATCTTTCCTGCGGCAGTTTATAAACTTTTGTCAGCAATTCCCAAGCGAAGAAAATGGCGTCACGTTTGAAATAATCGCCGAAGCTGAAATTGCCGAGCATCTCGAAAAACGTGTGATGCCGCGCCGTATAACCAACATTTTCCAAATCGTTGTGCTTGCCGCCCGCACGCACGCAGCGCTGCGAACTGACCGCACGCTTGTAGGGGCGCTGCTCTACGCCCAGAAACACATCCTTGAATTGCACCATCCCCGCGTTGGTAAACAACAGCGTCGGATCGTTGGGCGGCACCAGCGGCAAACTGGCTACCGTGGTGTGTCCGTTGGCGACAAAATAGTCGATGAATTGGCGGCGGATTTCGGAAACGTTCATGGTGTTTAGGGTTATGCTGTTGGAGTTGCGCGGCGCGCAAAGGCGCATTATTGTAGCTGTTTGTGCGGCGCTGTGTTCAGGAATCAAATATCACAAATAGTTTCAGGCGTGTATTGGTTCCAGCGTATAGCGCCGGATGCGCGCCAGCGTCTCGGTCAGCGCGTCGCGGGCGCAAGCGATATCGTAATCGGTCTGAAGGCCGCTCCAGAAGCCGTCGCTCATGCCAAAAAAAGCAGACAGGCGCAAACCCGTATCGACAGTGATGGCTCTCTTTCCGGCAACAATTTCGCTGATGCGCCGCTGGGGTACACCGATTTCTTTCGCCAAACGGTACTGACTGATCCCCAACGGCTTCAAAAATTCTTCCAGAAGAATTTCTCCGGGATGCGGGTAAGGAATTTCTCGTAGCACCATGATTCTCCTTTAGTGGTAATCCACAATCTCGACCTCGAAAACGTTCCCCGGCTCGAAGCAAAAACAAACGCGCCACTGGTCATTGATGCGAATGCTATATTCTGATCCCTGACCTCTAATCCCTGATCCCTGCTACAGCCGCCCCTTCGCTCAACGAACCAATCACCGCCGCCTTATCGAATCCCGCTTCGTGAAACAAACGCAACACCTCGTCTGCGGTTTCCGGTGCGCACGACACCAGCAAACCACCGCTGGTCTGCGGGTCGGTCAGCAGCGCCTGTTGCCAAGGCGCGATGCCGGAAGCCAGCCGCACGCTTTGACCATACGATTCCCAGTTTCGGCTCGACGCACCAGTGACGATACCTTCGCGGGCAAAAGCGACGGCTTCGTCAATCAGCGGCA
>JAITMH010000196.1 GCA_031277445.1 Burkholderiales bacterium | reverse complement strand
CCAAGCGCCCGCACCTGCTTTTCAAAAACCGCGTCAAATGAATAATCGTTACCGACCGCCGTCAGAATCGACGTGTCAGTGGTCAACGCAAGCGCCCGCAACTCCGGCCGCTCGCGCTCGAAGCGACCGACCAGTTCGGCGGCAAAATGTTGGGCGTCCGCAGCAGAACCGCCGTTACCGCACGCCAGAATTTTACCGTCGGCCAGCAGGCACTCCGTCATCCACTGCCCGGCACGCGCAATGTCCGGCGCCAACAACGCCGCCGCTTCCTGCTTCAGACGAGCGCTGTCCAGAAAATGATCGACGATCCGTTGCTCGAAATTCATCTCCATCGTCCTCGTCTGCTTTCTTCAAATACACGCTTTCTTCAAAACGTGTAGGCTAACGCGAAGCGTGCAAAATGTCACGCTGCCAATGTAACCGTTCTCTGTCGAGCGTTTCCAGCAAAACCGCATCAAAACGGCACGGCGGCTCCTGCCCCAACTCTACCAGATAACGCTGCGCCGCCCGCCACAACCGTTGCTGCTTTTGCGCGGAGATGCTGGCCACAGCGCCGCCAAACGCATGTGAACCGCGCAACCTGACTTCAACGAACACCAGCGTATCGCCATCACGCGCAATGATATCAATCTCTCCGTAACGGTTTCTCACATTACGCGCCACAACAACCAAGCCCTGTCGCTCCAGAAAGCCCACCGCCAACGCTTCCGCTTCCTGCCCCCGTTTCTGGCTAACGTGAGTGCGCGTTCGCGTTCCCTCATTTTGCTCTCTGCTCATGGCGATGATTCTTCCGCTGGAAGCAAACGGCCTTTCTCGAACACCGCCAACTGACCGGTGCGCACCAGACCCTCTTGGCGGCTGAACCGGATATGGCCGGTTGCCCCTTCAAACGCCATCGCCATCGGCAGACCGCCCAGAAATCCCGACGCCGTCTGAAAAGCGTCGTAACCCAGCGCGTACAAGCGCGCAATCGCAGGCGACGCCGGCAACGAAGGCAGCGCCCTGAAACGCGCCGCGTGTGGCGTCACCAGCCAGGGAATCTCGACAACTTGCAGGCGGTCGAACGCCGCCGCCTCAAACTGTTCCTGCCGCTGATAAATGTGACCGCTGGCGTAAGTCGGCCAGGACTTCGTTTGTGCACGCGCCAATGCCGCTTCGCCGCCTTCAACCGCCAGCAACACCGCCGACGGCGACAACGCTTCCAACTGCATCCTTAATGTCGCCACCCCGTCCGCCGAAAAACGCACACGCTCCGGCGCCGCCACCCCCAAGCGCAACCATTCATCAATAAACGCATCGGCAAAACGCTTCATCAGCGGCGTTTCATTACTCAACACCACCGGATTTCCTTCGCGCCCCTCGATAAAAATTTCACGCGCAAGAAAACGTGCGTCACTTTCCACCGCCAACGTCAACGGAAACAGATTGGACGGCAACTTCGCTCCCTCATCCTCGAACTGCGTCAGCGCAATCGTCCAGGCCAGCGGCGGCATCGCCAACAACGCTTCCAGATCGTCGCGCACCAACGGCCCCACCATGACCGTCGCTCCGGCTTCAGTCGCCTGCCGGAAAGCCGAAACCACCTCGCCGCTACCATGCTCAACCACCAAACAGGATTCCTTTGCCCGCGCCGCCTCGGCAGCCGCCATAAACCCCGCTTTCACCGCCTGCGCAGCGCCGCTGTAAGCCGACGCCTTGCTCGGCAAAACAAGCGCGATCAAAGGCGCTTTCGATGTCGTTCTCGACGAAAACGGCTGTTCGCCGGACGGTGCGCCGGACACCGAGCCTGAACGCGCCCGCGCTCCGCCGCCGCGCAACGCCTCCACCGCTTCGAGCTTCTCCTGCACCGTGGGCTGCGGCGTTATCCATCCCGCGTCATCCGAAAGCGGCGGCGTTTGTGCGGCCGATGGCGCTGCAAAAAGAAACGACACAAAAAACAACGCTAAAATAGCGCTTGCCATTACTGACCGTCTCATACCACCACCGATTGCCCTGCCATGTCCCACGATCCTGTCCTCACCACTGATTCTGCAACATCGGCACTTCCGTCCGCCGCAATGTCCACTCGCGTCTTTCGCGCCGAGAAAGGCACATTATATGTGCTTGCCACACCACTTGGAAACTTGCGTGATATTACCTTACGCGCACTCGACATACTGGGTTCCGCCGACCTCATACTCGCCGAAGATACCAGAGTCTCCGCCAAACTGCTTACCCATTACGGCATCAAAGCGCCACTGCGTGCGCTGCACGAACACAACGAGCACAAAAGCGCCTCCAAAGTGATTGATCTTCTGCAACAAAAACACAGCATCGCCCTCATCAGCGACGCCGGAACACCCACCGTCAGCGACCCCGGCGCAAAGCTCGTCGCCGCCGTGCGAGCAGCAGAGATTCCCGTCGTCCCGATCCCCGGCCCATGCGCACTGATCGCCGCCATCTCGGCAGCAGGACTGAACGCAGAACACTTCTACTTCGCCGGATTTCTGCCCGTCCCGGCCAAAACGCGCCGCGCACAGATGGAGGCGTTAGCGGAAACACTGCGTACACTCAGCGCCGCGCTGGTGATCTACGAAGCGCCGCACCGCATCCGTCGCACCCTTGGCGACCTGCTTCAAACCTTTCAGGAACCACGCGACCTCATCATCGCCCGCGAACTGACCAAAACCTTCGAAACCATTCAGCGCATCCCACTCGCCGACGCCGTTACCTGGCTCGACGCGCACCCCGACACCGAACGCGGCGAACTCGTGCTCATCGTCGATACCCCTGCCGCTGCACAGCGAAACACCTCGGCGCAAAACACAACCGACGACGACGCCACACTCAACCGCTGGCTCCCGGCGCTACTCGAAGAACTGCCACCGGCACGCGCCGCCCGCGTCGCCGCACTGGCAACGGGACTACCGCGTAGTGCGATTTACGACAGGATCGCCAAGCCATAAAGCATTTGCTTCATCAACATGCGGCGGGAGAAATAACATGTTTCTATTCGTGGAGCGCCCACTAGCACACCCCAGCTTTTACGCGTATGCCAGCGCAAGCAGCTACAACAACCTGTTCTGTGCCTTTCACCGTCTGACGGAGGGCGCTTTTTTAAAACTGAACAGTTATAACTTATAGCATGGATGCTCTGTCCATCGCCGCTCCATCCCACCCATCGGCTTTCAGCTTTTTGATGATGTCTGCGCTGTTTACGGTGTGTGTTATACACACAAGGCGACAAAAGGCTACCCTTCTCCCGAAAGCGGGTGTCGCAAAACGCCCTCTCCCGCTTGCGTGGGAAGGAGAGGAATATGGGCTTTTGCGACAGCCTCGCAAAGCAGGCGAGGAGGGCGGCGTTTTATTTGCAGCCGCCTTCTAACGCCTGAAAGAGCGCGATAACTTTAGCCTCGTCTTTGATGCCCGGGCAAGTCTCTACGCCGGTCATGAGGTCAATCATTTGCGCTTTTGTTTGGCGAACGATTTCCGTTACGTTTTCCGGAGTGACCCCTCCGGCGAGAATGAGCGGACAGCTTACGGCGCGTTGAAGTTTTTGATAGACGGACAAGTCGGCTGTGCCGCTGTGCTCGGCGTTATCCGGTGTGCGCGGATCAAAAAGCACAGCGTCAACACCTGCTGCGCAGAAATCCGCCGCCGTTTTTTCCAAGTCGGGTGTGTCCGGAAAAATGGCCTTGATGATTTTTACGCCTTGCTTTCCCAACTCGCTGACGAGGGTCGTCGTATCTTCGAGCGTTTCGCCGCCGTGCAGTTGGATGTAGTCCGGCTTTGTTTCCATGGCGATACGCAGCACATGTTCCGGCGACCCACCGGTGACAACGCAGGTTTCCGTCGGCTTACGAACGGTTGCTATCAGTTCCTTTGCTTTCGCCGCGCTCAAATTCCACGGAACCGGACGCGGATACTCAACGACGAATCCCACGATGTCCGCGCCATGCCGGACGCACATTTGCACATCCTGTTCGCGCATCAGTCCGCAGATTTTTACGATGGGACGCAAGGTGAAACGCTCCTTTCAAAGAATTTCAAAACCATTTTAACCACAAAGAACGCAAAGAACACAAAGAAAAAAAATCAGCGTCATTGCGAGAAGCGTAAGCGACGAAGCAAT
>JAITMH010000050.1 GCA_031277445.1 Burkholderiales bacterium | reverse complement strand
CTTTACGTAGCTTGTGCTTCCGCAGCGGGTGCATTGCAACATGAGAGTCCTCCTTTGTCTTGTCCTGAGGAGGATTATATAACCTCTGGTGAGAAAAATCAATACAATGTGAGCAATCCGTTTCCAAAGGGGGTGCCGCCGAAGGCGGCGGGGGTTTGTTGTTGGTGGATTGCGCTTCGCTCACAATGAAGCCGTTCTTCTTCGCGTCTTCGCGTGAGGCGAGCAGGGCAGGTTTGAAACCTGCCCCTACGGAATCTGACCTCTAATGACCGCGTGAGGCGTTTTTTATGGATTCTGCGACTTCGCGCAGAATGACAGCTATTTTTTTCGTGATTTTCGTGGTTAAGCGCTTTTTTCTTCGCGCTACGCGATCTGATCCCCGATCCCTGATTCCTGATCCCCGTCCTCTGACTCCGGCTCCCCGGACGGCGTTTCTTCCGTCGCGTTCTCGTTCAATTCAAACAGCAACGGCGAACGGCCCACGGTGAATGAATCTTTATCGACCAGCAAAATGCCTTCCACCGGAATGGCTTGCCCGCGCAATTCGATCGGAGGCTCGCCCTCCATGGGCAACAGGCGGCACCCTTCTTCGTTGACGCGGATCACTGCCAGTTGGTAGCCGGGGCGACCCAACACGTATTCACCATAGCGCAGCAGTAGCTGGCGGTGGTTGTTCGGTCCGGCGACTGCGGTGAGGGTGGCCACCGGCGGCGGCGACCGATAGATGGGATCTTCGAGCGGCTGCGGCGGCGTGGTCGTTGGGAATTCGTCCTCCGGCAACGGGGGCGGCACCAGATCGGCGTCCAGCGTCGGCAGGGGCGCCGGTTTTTTGTTGTCCCTGGGACGCGGAAAGTCTTCATCGGACGATGTTTTGATGATGGTCGGGAAGTGCAACCCGCTGATCATTTCTTCTTCGTCGAGTTCTTCTTCGGTGATCATCCGCTCCGGCGGCGTGGGAACGGTCGGTCTTCCGCTTAGGTATTCGTGCGTCGCCGTCAGCGACAGCGAGGATGGCGCAGAAAGATCGGCGGGCGGGAGCACGCTGTCTCTTGCGTTGATGCCCGGCCTTGCCCCCTCAACCGGTTTCTTGCCTTCCAGAAAAACGAATTTTTGACCGCCGATGTCAACCTGATCGCGGTCTTTTAGCTGTTGCCGTTCAAAAAGCTGTATGCCGTTCAATAAGGTGCCGTTGGTGCTTTTCAGGTCTTCGACGAAACATTTGTCCGCCGACAGGTATGAAACGACCGCGTGACGACCACTCACTCCGGGATAGGGTAACGCAACATCGTTATCGCTGCGCCGACCAATGGTGATCCGGTCTTTGTCGAACAGTACCTCGCGGGCACCGCCGTCTTGCAAAAAAAGGAGCAATTTGGGCATAAGGCTGTTTCCTAGATCAATCTGTTTCCTGGATCAAGCTATTTCCTGCATCAAAAAAGCAATGTAACCCCTAAGTTTTTCATACTTGCTACTAACTCGAACTTCCTCTCATGCTTCTGTCGGTTTGCGCTTCCCTGTTCACGCGGCTTTCCGCTTGCGGATGACCGCCGGTTTGGTGTCCGGGTCTGCGGAGACGCCGATCAGGACGGCGGAAATGTTGTCGCGCCCGCCCAACTCGTTCGCTGCCTGCACCAGCAACGCCACTTTCTGCGCAAGATCACCGGTTTTTCCCAGCAGCAATTGCGTTAACTGCGGGGTGTCGAGCATGTCCGTCAACCCGTCCGAGCACAAAAGGTACAAGTCATCCGGCTCGGTAAAATGCTCGGCAAGATCGACTTGCACATAACGCTCGGCGCCAAGCGCCCGCGTGACCAGATTTTTGTGGGGGAAAATTCTGGCCGCTTCTTCCTTCCATTCGCCGCAATCAATTTGTTCCTGCAACAACGAGTGATCGCGTGTCAGCGCCACCAGAGCGCCGTTTCTTAACCGATAACACCGTGAATCGCCGACGTGCGCTACGATTAGCCGACGACCGGTCAAAAAAGCGCCAACGACCGTCGTCCCCATTCCCTCACATTCGGGGTCGTTGAGCGCGGACTCGAAAATGGCTTCGTTGGCGCGAAAAACCTGGTCACGCAACACCAGCCCCGCTTGCGACAAGCCGGTGGCCGGGTCAACTTTGTCCAGCGTTTCGCCGCCCTTCTGGGCGTCAAATGCCTGCGCGGTTCCCTCGGCGATGATGTCCACCGCGATTCGGGCGGCAACTTCTCCGGCGTTGTAGCCGCCCATACCGTCGGCGAGAAGCGCCAGTCCGATACGGTCGTTGACCAGAACAACATCCTCATTGTGGTCGCGCACGCGACCACTGTCGGTTTGACAGGCCATTGTGAAATGTGCGCTCACGGAAGTATCCAGCATCGGAGGAAGAAAGGAGCACGAAAGAAAAAAAACACTTTAACATATTTTTTACGCCGTGTTTCCTGCTATCGCTCTTTACTTTGCACCGGGAGATGACTTTGTGGCACTAAAGCACAGATTTCAGCAATCGCCCGATTTCAGCCGGATTTTTCGTCGTCTTGATGTGGCACGCTTCCAGCACGGCGAGCTTTTCCTGCGCCGTCCCCTGCCCGCCGGAAATAATGGCGCCGGCATGCCCCATCCGTTTTCCGGGCGGCGCCGTAACGCCTGCGATGAAGCCGACTACCGGCTTTGTCATGTGATCACGCGCCCAATACGCCGCTTCTTCTTCGTCCGAACCGCCGATTTCGCCGATCATCACGACCGCGTCGGTGTCGGGATCGTTGTTGAACAGTTCGAGCACGTCGCGGTGCTTCAGGCCGTTGACCGGATCGCCGCCGATGCCGACAGCGCTGGATTGTCCCAACCCCAACTCGGTCAGTTGCGCCACCGCCTCATACGTCAGCGTCCCCGAACGCGACACCACGCCGATCCGGCCTTTTTTGTGGATGTGGCCGGGCATGATGCCGATTTTGATTTCATCGGGCGTGATCACGCCGGGACAGTTCGGGCCGACCAGCAACGTCTTGCGGTTTTCCTTGCGCATCCGGTCGCGCACCAGCACCATGTCGCGCACCGGAATCCCTTCGGTAATGCAAATCACCAAAGCGAGGTTCGCCTCCACCGCTTCCCAGATCGCCTCGGCAGCGCCCGCAGGCGGCACGTAAATCACGCTGACGGTCGCGCTGGTCGCCTTTTTCGCTTCGGCCACCGACGCATACACCGGCACGTCCTCAAACACTTCGCCCGCTTTCTTCGGATTGACGCCGGCAACGAAACATTGTTTTCCGAATGCGTAATCGCGGCACATCTTTGTATGAAACTGGCCGGTCTTGCCGGTCATGCCTTGCGTCATCACGCGGGTATCTTTGTCGATCAGAATCGCCATCGTCGTTCTCCTTATTGCGTTGCCACGGCGTCAACGATTTTCTGCGCCGCTTCGCCCATGTTGTCTGCCGGAATGATCGGCAGGCCGGACTCTTTGAGCAGCCGTTTGCCGATTTCTTCGTTGGTGCCTTTCATTCGCACAACCAGCGGCACGGTGAGATTCACTTCCCGCGCTGCCGCAATAACGCCTTCGGCAATCGTGTCGCAACGCATGATGCCGCCGAAAATGTTGACCAAAATACCTTTGACTTGCTCATTCGACAACATGATCTTGAACGCTGCCGTGACTTTCTCCGTCGTTGCGCCGCCACCGACATCGAGGAAGTTGGCAGGCGAACCGCCGAACAATTTGATCGTGTCCATCGTCGCCATCGCCAGACCCGCGCCGTTGACGAGACAACCGATGTTGCCGTCGAGCGCGATGTACGACAAATCGTATTTCGACGCTTCGATTTCCGCCGGATTTTCCTCGTCCAGATCGCGCAACGCGACAATCTCGGGATGGCGGAACAGCGCGTTGCTGTCGAAGTTGAATTTGGCGTCGAGCGCTTTCAATGCGCCCTTGCCTTCGAGAATCAACGGATTGATTTCGAGCAGTGACGCATCGGTTTCCCAGAACGCCTTGAACAATCCCTGCAACACCTGCGCTGCCTGCGCGTGCGACGCTTCGGGAATGCCGATCGTTCGCGCTGCGTCGGTCGCCTGCGCCTGACTCAAACCGGAGACAGGATCAATCCAGACCTTGTGAATTTTTTCCGGCGTTTTGGCGGCGACTTCTTCGATGTCCATCCCGCCTTCACTCGACACCATCAAACACGGCGTTTGCGTGCTGCGGTCGATCACAATTCCCGCGTAAAACTCCTTCTTGATGCCAGCGCCTTCCTCGATCCACAGGCGGCGAACTTCCTGTCCTTCCGGCCCGGTCTGATGCGTCACGAGTTGCATGCCCAGAATCGCCTGCGCGAGCGAACGCACCTCATCGAGCGAACGCGCCAGCTTGACGCCGCCGCCTTTGCCGCGCCCGCCCGCATGAATCTGCGCCTTGACAACCCACACCGAGCCGCCCAACGCTTCAGCGGCGCTTACCGCTTCGTCAACAGAAAATGCAACCTGACCACGCGGAACGGGAACGTTAAACGCTTTGAGAATTTCCTTGCCTTGATACTCATGGATTTTCACGATAAACCTCTTGAGAAAATGTGCTGAAAACGGAAACCGAAAAAAAAGCAATGCGTCCGATTCTAGCACTTCGCGCAGACAGTGCTGTCAAGTTTTTTACGAGTAGGGTTAAGTAACCGTAACCCTTTTAGGGGTAAGGTTATCAGGGGGCAGAGGTCAGGGATTAGGAATCAGAAAAAGCAGCTCACGCGAAGGCGCGAAGAACTCGAAAGCTCCTTCCCCTTCAATGGGAAGGTTGGGATGGGGATGGGGCTCGGACGTCAGAGACCAGAAAGGCGTCATTGCAAGCGCAGCGAAGCAATCCAGCCGTGTTCCAATGCGCTCATTGCTTTCCGCCACGTTTCGCACGCGCTCTTTTCTCCGCGCCTTCGCGTGAGACACAAGGGCGGGTTTGAAACCCGCCCCTACGCGCTCTTTACGGTTAACTTTTTCTGGATTGCCTCGCTGCGCTCGCAATGACGCCAGAGACGTCTGATCCCTAATCCCTGATTCCTGAAAATCACATTCTGGCGATTTCTTTTCTCAGCGCATCGACGTTGCGCTCATGCAGACTGACCGAATCGCGCAACTGCGCGATTCGGGCAGCGTATTTCTGCGGGTTGAGAAACTCGTCCGGCAAAGCCGGCGGCGCACCGTTCGCGTAAGCCGCACGTGCTTCTTCGAGCAATTTGCTTTCAGCCGCCAACTCGTCTTCGATGACCTTGCGGCGCATCGCGTCGCGCTCCCGTTGTCTTTCAGGCGTGACTCTCGGCAACGTGCTGCGTGCCGCCGGTGTTGCTGTGGTGCTTTTTGCTGCCGGCGCCGCCGCCGGCTCGATGGTGGCGAAGCATTGGCGCTTTTTCCAGTCGGGTCCCGGCGAGACATTGGTGTACAAAGTTTGTCCGCCGTTGTTTTCATAAACGCAAATCTCGGCCATCGCGTGACCGGCGCACAGCACGACAATGCTGCCCGCAAAAACGCGAGAGGCCGCTCTCAAAAAAGACGTAAAAATTTCTTTCATCTCAAAGGCTGTAATACAAATCATACTCAATCGGATGCACCGCCATCTGTATGCGCGTGACCTCCTCCTCCTTCAGCGCGATGAAGCTGTCGATCAAATCGTTCGAGAACACACCGCCGCGTGTCAAAAAGTCGCGGTCTTTGCGGAGATGTTCAAGCGCTTGTTCGAGGCTTGAGCACACGGTCGGAATCCGTGCGTTTTCTTCCGGCGGCAAATCGTAGAGATTCTTGTCGGCAGGATCGCCCGGGTGAATTTTGTTCTGGATACCGTCGAGTCCCGCCATCATCAGCGCCGAAAAAGCCAGATAAGGATTGGCGGTCGGATCGGGAAAACGCGCTTCGATACGACGTCCTTTCGGATCGGCGACATAAGGAATGCGAATCGACGCCGAACGGTTGCGCGACGAATAGGCGAGCTTCACCGGCGCTTCAAAGCCCGGCACCAGACGGCGGTACGAATTGATGCCGGGGTTGGTGATCGCGTTCAACGCCCGCGCATGCTTGATGATGCCGCCGATGTAAAACAGCGCCGTTTCCGAAAGACCGGCGTAACCATCGCCGGAAAACAGATTTTTGCCGTCCTTCCACAAGGACTGATGCACGTGCATGCCCGAACCGTTGTCGCCGACAATCGGCTTGGGCATGAACGTCGCCGTCTTGCCGTAACGGTGCGCGACGTTGTGAATGACGTACTTCATGATTTGCAACCAGTCGGCGCGTTGCACCAGCGTCGAAAAGCGGGTGCCGATTTCACACTGTCCGGCGCAACCGACTTCGTGATGATGAATCTCGACAGGCACGCCCATTTTTTCGAGCGTCAAACACATCTCCGAACGCAGGTCGTGCAGACTGTCCACCGGCGGCACCGGAAGATAGCCTCCCTTGACACGAGGCCGATGGCCGGGATTGCCGCCCTCCATTTTTTCGGACGACATCCAGGGCGCTTCGTCCGAGAAAATCTTGTAGTGGCAGCCCGACATGTCGATGCCCCACTCGACGGCATCGAAAACGAAAAACTCCGGCTCCGGCCCGAAATAAGCGGTGTCGGCGATGCCCGTCGATTTGAGATACGCCTCGGCGCGTCTGGCGAGCGAGCGCGGGTCACGTGAGTATCCTTTGCCGTCGGCAGGATCGACCACATCGCAAACGAGATTCAACGTCGGCTCCTCCATGAACGGATCAAGCACGGCAGTGTTGGCATCGGGCATCAACAACATGTCGGACGCCTGAATGCCCTTCCACCCGCTGAACGAGGAACCGTCAAACGGGTGGCCTTGCTCGAAAAGGTTCTCATCGACCAGCCGGGACGGCACCGTCATGTGGTGCTCCTTCCCAAGCGTGTCGGTCAGCCGGAAATCGACAAAGCGCACCTCGTGTTCCCGAATCATCGAAAGAACTGCTGCGACCGTTGGCATATTAGGCTCCTGAAATACAACGCGCTCAAATGGCGGAATCTTGGATGGTAACTCGTTTTTCGGTGAGGGGGTAGGTGGCAGGGATCAGATCCGTCGCCCGGATAAGTGAAGCGCCATCCTGGAACCCAAAAACATGGTTTAGCCGCAAAGAACGCAAAAAAGCCATCTCACGCGGAGGCGCGGAGAACGCGGAGGGTGGTTCTGTCATTCTGCGCGTAGCGAAGCGGTGTCGCAGAATCCGGTTTGTCGTCGGAGCGCGGGCATCCCGCCCGCAACCGCCTCACGCGAAGGCGCGAAGCCGCGAAGAAGAAAGGCGTCATTGCGAGCGCAGCGAAGCAATCCAGAGAAACCCATCCCCACCTAAATCCTCCCCTTGAAGGGGAGGACTTCAAAGCGCCTTCGCGTGAGGCGGTTTTCTGGCTTGCTTCGTCGCTTCCGCTCCTCGCAATGACGCCGGTTTTTTCTTTGTGATCTTTGCGTTCTTTGCGGTTAATTTTTTTTCGTGCCTTTCGTGTTTTTCGTGGTTAAAGTTTTTCTTCTTCGCGGCTTCGCGCCTTCGCGTGAGACGCTTTTCTGATCCCTAATCCCTGACCTCTGATCCCTGATACCGGTCAGCTTCTTCGATCCGCTGCTGCATGACTTGCTGGGCTGCCTCGATTTCTTTCATCGCCGCTTCCATCTTTTGTTTGGCGCGTTCGGCTTCCTCGGCCTTGATTTGCGCGGCGGTTGCCGCCGTAGCCGCAGTTTCAACGCCGCAACCGGTCAGCATGAC
>JAITMH010000009.1 GCA_031277445.1 Burkholderiales bacterium | reverse complement strand
TTCGTCGGCGTTTTTGATGCGTCTGTCGAACTGAGAACAGACCCGCATCACCTGATCTGGTTTGTACCAGCGTAGGGAGGTCACGGTGCGGTTGCGCCTCCTGCGTGGTTTATTTTTCATAGGAGATTCGATGGCGCAACTTTTACCCTCTCAAACAGCCATTCACTACTGGCAGCGTGTTCGCTCAACGGTGCCGCTCACGCTTTGCTTAACCAATAACGTGGTGACCAACTGGACGGCGAATGTCTTGCTGGCAGCCCATGCGTCGCCTGCAATGCTTGATGACGATTCGGAAGCGGAAGCCCTGGCGGCTGTTGCATCCGCGTTGCTGATCAATGTCGGTACGTTGAACGCAACGCATGCACAAGCAATGACCAAAGCTGTCGCTTCGGCGAAGCGGGCGGGAAAGCCTTGGGTGCTTGATCCGGTGGCAGTGGGCTTGCTTCCGCTCCGAACAGCGCTTTGCCGTAATTTGCTTCGTGAAAACCCGACGGTGGTTCGCGGCAACCCTTCGGAAATTTTAACGCTGGCTGGTGAAACAGCGAAGTGTCGCGGCGCCGACAGCACACAAGGCAGCGAAGAAGCGCTGATGGCGGCAAAGCATCTGGCGCTTGAAGCGAAAACCATTGTGGCAGTGACCGGCGCGTCGGATTACATCACCGACGGAGAACGCACATGGCGCATCGACAACGGCCATCCGCTGTTGCAGCGTGTCACCGGAACCGGTTGCGCGTTGTCGGCGCTGGTAGCCGCTTACGTATCGACCGCTTCAAACAAGAGCGAGGTATTGGAAGCAGCGGCGAGCGCTTGCGCTGTTTTTTCTGTTGCCGGTGAAGAAGCCGCGCAAAAAACGCTTGACCGAAATGAAGGAACGGGCAGTTTCGCCGTGTATTTGCTCGACGCGCTGGCGATGCTCGACGAAATCACACTCGAAAAGAGAATGGAAAGGAAAATGAGATGACGAATACAACAATTCCCCGTGCGGCGTTCGATTTGTCGCTGTATCTGGTACTCGACCCCGGCATGTGCGGCGGCGGTGTGGCCGACATGGTGCGCGTGACGGAAGCGGCCATCAACGGTGGCGTGACGGTGGTACAGTTGCGCGCACTGGGATGGCGCAAGCGTGCGTTTTGGGACGCGGCGTGTGCGTTGCAACCGCTGTGTCGGTCGCGTCGTGTTCCGTTGATTATCAACGATCATGTTGACGTCGCGCTGGCGGTGGACGCCGACGGCGTTCATGTCGGCCAGCAGGATTTACCTGCGAAAGAAGTGCGGCGTTTGTTGGGCGATACAAAAATCGTTGGCGTTTCGGTATCGAACGCGCAGCAATGGCGCGACGCGGATAACGGCGCGGCGGATTATATCGGCGTTGGGCCGGTGCAGTTGACGGCGACCAAGCCCGAAGCAGGGCCGGCGCTTGGCGTCGATGGTTTGCGGGCGTTGCTTGCAGCGATGAAATCGCCGACATCAACGTTGCGGACGGTCGCTATCGGAAGCGTCAACGTGAACAATGCGCGGGCGGTGATGGGAACGGGCGTTGATGGCATTGCGGTGGTGTCGGCCATTTGCGCCAGCAAAGCGCCGGAAGAAGCGGCGCGGGCGTTGTGTGAGGTGATCGGGAGCTAAAAAAGCTCACGCGGAGGCGCGGAGACGCGGAGAAGATGTTCTATGAGAAAGCTGGACGATATTACGGGAACCATCATTGATACAGCGCTCCATATTCATATGGGTTTGGGGCCGGGATTGTTGGAGTCGGTCTATGAAACCGTATTAGCACGACTACTGAAAAAAAGAGGGCTGCGCGTTGATCGGCAGATGGCAGTCCGGTTTGAATACGATGGTGTTATCTTTGAAGACGGTCTTCGCGTCGATCTTGTTGTGGAAGATCGGGTTGTCGTGGAAATCAAGTCTGTCGAGAAGCTAGCTCCTGTTCACAGCAAACAGGTGCTTACCTATCTTCGCTTGATGAATCTTCAAGTCGGCTTGCTCATTAATTTTGGTGCAGTGACGCTAAAAGCAGGGCTTCACCGCATTGTCAACCATCTTCCTCCCTCCGCGTCTCCGCGCCTCCGCGTGAACTCTCGTGATTTGAACAACGGAAAATAATCAATGAAAAAAAACGTGTTTAATGTATTAACCATCGCCGGTTCTGATTCCGGTGGCGGCGCTGGTATTCAGGCTGATCTTAAAACGTTTTCGGCGTTGGGCGTGTATGGCGCGTCGGTGGTTACCGCGCTGACGGCGCAGAATACGCAAGGCGTACAGGGCGTATTTCCGGTGACGCCGGAATTCGTGATGGCGCAGTGCGATTCCGTTTTCAACGATTTGCGAATCGACAGCGTTAAGTGCGGCATGTTGGCGAATGCGGCCGTGATCGAAGCGGTCGCTGCGTGTTTGACGCGCTATCAGCCTCTGGTGTTCGTACTCGATACGGTGATGGTGGCAAAGGGCGGTGACGTGCTGTTGGCGCCGGAAGCGGTGCGGGCGTTGCGCGAAACGCTGTTGTCGCTTGCGGATATGGTGACACCGAATCTTCCGGAAGCGGCGGCGTTGCTCGGCACAGACATGGCTACCGACGAAACGGCGATGCGCGAACAAGGCCGTGCGTTGTTGGCGTTAGGCGCTAAAGCCGTGCTGATGAAAGGCGGCCATTTGAAAAGCGAAGACAGTCCGGACTGGCTGATCACGCCGGACGAAGAATGTCGCTTCACTGCGCCGCGACTCGATACGCGCCATACGCACGGCACCGGTTGCACATTGTCGGCGGCGCTGGCGGCGCTACGTCCGCAGCGGCCGGACTGGAAAACAACGGTACAAGGCGCCAAGAACTGGCTGACGCAAGCGTTGATGCAGGCAGATCGCTTGACTGTCGGGCGCGGCATTGGGCCATTGCACCATTTTCATCAGTGGTGGTAGTCAGGGATCAGGAATCAGGAATCAGAAAAGCATCATCTCTCGCGGAAGCGCGAAGGCGCGAAGAAGAACTCGAAGCCCCCTCCCCTTCAAGGGGAGGGCTGGGGTGGGGATGGGTTAGCGCTCTCCGCGTTTTTGCGTCTCCGTGTGAAGCCAAAACGCTAGGATTGTGCTACGCTTCATCCCAGCCTGCACGTTCTTTGCGGTTAAAATAAAAAACGTCGGTAAAAAATTTTCAGGAGGAAATTTTTCGTGATGCGGTCTTTGTTTCATCTCTTGAGTGGCGTGGTTCTGGCGCTTGTGTTTTCTTTTCCTGCGCCGGTTGGGGCGCAGGAAACCATTGCCTATCCTGACGATTTCCCGCCTCTGACGTTGCAAACCGTTGATAGCGCCGCCGACTCTTTAGCGCCTGCTGGCAGCAGCGATGGCAAAAGTGTCAGCCTTTCGGGAAACAGCATCACAGTCAATAGCGGTGCTTCCGTCAGCGGACGTGTTTACGGCGCGATCAATCTCAATGATTCGGAGATCGTTTCCGACAACCGCGTTCTCATCAACGGCGTTGTGGTGGGCAGAGCCGCTTACGGCGGATACCACTACTTTGCCACCGGCAACATCGCGACAGTGGGCAATATTGTGACCGTCAGCAACGGCACCGTGAACGATGTCTATGGCGGGGAAGTCGTCATCCCTTCCGGTACCGGCACGTCCGCTGATAACAACGTCACCATCAACGACGGCACGGTGAACTGGAGCATTCGCGGCGGGGCTGCCTGGAGCAACTTCGGCGCCGTCACAGCCACAGGCAACAGCGTCACCATCAACAGCGGCACCGTCTATGGGGATGTTTGCGGCGGCGTTGCCTGGAGCACTTTCGTTACCGCGATTGCTTCAGGCAACAGCGTCACCATCAACGGCGGCACAGTGAACGGGAACGTTTCCGGCGGAGAAGCAATCGGTATCGGCACAGCCGCAAACAACACCGTGACCATTCGCGGCGCACCGACTTTTGGCGCGGATACCGTACTCTACGGCGGACGCCTTCCTTCCGGCGGCGTTTCCACCGGCAATACCCTGAACCTCCATTCCGCCAACCTGACCGTGGGCGAAGTGGATTCTTTTCAACGACTGAATTTTTACCTGCCTGCAACACTGACGTCGGGCGGCACGATGCTTACGATTGTCGGCAGTCCGGGTATCACCAGTGGCGCAGTGAACATCACTGGCGTTGCAGTTAGCGTTGCTCTTGACGGAACGGGCTTCTCCTTGCGGACGGGAGATCGCTTCATTCTCATAGACGCACGCGAACTTCGCGGGAATTTTCAGCCAACGTCCGGCGTTCTTGGTGGCTACGCCTGCACTGTGACGAAAGAAGGCAATCAACTCGTGCTGGTGATAGGCGATCTGCAATCCGGCCCCACCCGTGAATACACCGGACAGTGGCACAAAGTTGATGAGGATGCTTGGGGACTGAGCGTTCTTCAAAACTTCCCCGGCCAACCGCGCTACATCTTTGTTCCCTGGTTCACCTATGATCGCTCCGGCAATGCGGCCTGGTACATCTTTCAAGGCGACGATTGGTCGGGTGTCGATACGATTTCGGCGGATGTTTATCGCTATACGGGGCCGACATGGGGCGTGACGCCTTACGACAACGATAGAGTTACCAATACCAAAGTGGGAACCGCCAAACTGACGTTCACCTCGGCGACGACAGCGCGGTTTGAATACGATGTTGATGGTTCAAGTCGTGCTATTGATCTGAGGAAGTTGGAATAGCAGGGATCAGAGGTCGGGGATCAGTCGTGTAGGGGCGGGTTTCAAACCCGCCCTTGTGTTTGTATCTCACGCGAAGACGCGGAGAAAATCATCTCACGCGAAGGCGCGGAGAAAAATACTCCCTACGCCCCGTCATTCCCGCGAAAGCGGGAATCCAGAAAAGTCATCTCATACGAAGCCACGAAGATGCGAAGAAAAAAGAGCGAACGAGCAGCCCGGACAAGCGAAGCGCCGTCCGGGGATCATTCTCACGCGAAGATGCGTTTTAAAGCCCCCTTTTCAAAGGGGGTGTCGGCGAAGCCGACGGGGGTTTGCCTTTGGAGCGCGGGCGTCCCGCCCGCATCCCCCCATCCCAGCCTTCCCCCGCAAGCGGGGGAAGGGGCTTTCCTTCTTCGCGGCTTCGCGCCTTCGCGTGAGGTAAAACGATTCCCGGATGGCGCCTCGCTTATCCGGGCTACGCCGACTGAAATAATCTGATATCATGTGCCGGTAAGGATTTTTAGAAGGAGTTTTCTCATGAAGCGGCATTTGTTTCACATTTTAAGTGGCGCGGTTTTGGCGCTTGGGTTTTCCCTTTCCGCGTCGGTGTTGGCGCAGGAAACTATTGTCTATCCCGACAATTTTCCACCGCAGGCATTGCAAACCGTTAACGGCGCCGCTTACTCTTTAGCACCCACCGGTAGCAGCAACGGCAAAAGCGCCAGCCTTTCGGGCAACAGCATCACCGTCCGTAGCGGTGGTTTGGCGCTTGGGAGTGTTTATGGCGCGATCAATCTCATTAACTCAGAGATGGTTACCAACAACCAGGTTTTTATCAACGGCCATGTGCAGTCCAGCGTCTATGCCGGGTACCATCGAAATCTTGACGAAAACGTCGCTGAGGAAGGGAATACCACAGTCGCGGACAAC
>JAITMH010000100.1 GCA_031277445.1 Burkholderiales bacterium | reverse complement strand
AAGCACTTCACAGTGTTTGCTACCGCAGTTCGGTGGTGACCGCCGACTGATAGCCTCGCACTGTGAACAGTGACTTTAATTGTTAACGATAACACAAAAAAAGACCCAGGATTCAACGTTCACATAGTCAACCACGCGGCCAATCGCACAGCCAACCATAGAGGCAAAAGATGAAATGGCGTAACAATTAACCTGGAAACCGCAGTTGACCGCTTGTAAACTCGTAGAAAACGGCATGGACGCTTGCTTTGGAGCATTCACCCGTTGGGTGAGCGCGTCCAACGGTGGATTCCAGGTTTAAGCAACATCGAACAACCAACGCGCTCGCAGCGGATGCGTTTGTGATGGCGACCGCCGGAGCTTATGCGGTTTACGTAACCCCTGTTGCGCTTTTTCCAACACCGGATGACCCTATACCGAGAAATTTTGTTTAAGCGCCGGTCAAAAAAAAGCGGCGATAAAAAAGTGAGGGGCGTTGTGTTGTTCTACCATTTATTGAGGTAAAATCCGTCTGCACCGCTAGATATAGCGGTGTCGGCATTACCGGCCGGCACAAGGGAAAACGGTGTCTCCCGCTGTATTTCCAGGTGTTTTTCAGTTTGATTCGATTTTTTTTACCCGAAAGAAGGTTTATGTCCGTCTCAGTGTCTGCCTCCGTGCCCACTTCGCCGTTAGCTTCATCGTCCTCTGTTGCCGCTGCTCTGGGAGAGTTGCCGCGCCAGATCGGCCAAGTTATTAAACGCGACGGTTCACGGGTGCCGTTTGAATTACAAAAAATTGCACTGGCGATTGCCAAGGCGGGCAAGGCGACCGGTGAATTCGACGGGAGCGAAGCTCAAAGACTCGCTTCTCAAGTAGGTCGTGTGCTGGCGTACAAAGCGCCGGACGGCGTGCCGACCATCGAGTCGGTTCAAGACCGTGTTGAGGAAACGCTGATTGCCGCCGGTTACTACGTGACCGCACGCGCTTACATCGTTTACCGCGAAAAACACAAACAGTTGCGCGATACTCAAAAGACGTTGATCAACGTCGCCAGCGCCATTGACGAATACCTCGATCAGCGTGACTGGCGGGTCAACGCTAACGCCAATCAGGGCTATTCGCTGGGCGGTTTGATTCTGAACGTCTCCGGTAAAGTCGTCGCCAATTACTGGCTCGACCATGTGTATGAACCCGAAATCGGACAGGCGCATCGCGAGGGCGACGTGCACATTCACGATCTCGACATGTTGGCCGGTTATTGCGCGGGATGGTCATTGCGCACGCTGTTGTTTGAAGGATTGAACGGTGTGCCCGGCAAAGTGGAAGCGGCGCCGCCGAAACACATGAGCAGTGCGGTCGGACAAATCGTCAACTTCCTGGGTACGTTGCAAAACGAATGGGCGGGCGCACAGGCGTTCTCATCGTTCGATACCTACATGGCGCCGTTCATCCGCAGGGATGGCATGACTTACGATCAGGTGAAACAGTGCATTCAAGAGCTTATTTACAACCTGAATGTGCCGTCGCGCTGGGGAACGCAGACGCCGTTTACCAATCTGACGTTCGACTGGGTGTGTCCCGAAGATTTGCGTGAAGAAGCGCCGGTCATTGCCGGTGTCGAACAGCCGTTCACCTACGGCGAACTGCAAAAAGAAATGGACATGATCAACCGGGCGTACATCGAAGTGATGACGACCGGCGACGCCAAGGGTCGCGTGTTCACTTTCCCGATTCCGACCTACAACATCACGCCGGATTTCGACTGGGACCATCCGAATTGCGAATTGCTGTTTGAGATGACCGCCAAGTACGGACTGCCGTATTTTCAGAACTTCCTCAATTCGGAACTGAAGCCCAACATGATTCGTTCGATGTGTTGCCGACTGCAACTCGATCTGCGCGAACTGTTGAAGCGCGGCAACGGTTTGTTCGGAAGCGCCGAACAAACCGGTTCGCTGGGTGTGGTGACGATTAACTGTGCGCGTCTGGGTTATCTGTATGCCGGAGACCGTGAAGGGCTGTACCGCCGTCTCGACTACCTCCTCGAAATCTCCAAAGAAAGTCTGGAAATCAAGCGCAAGGTTATTCAGCGATTGATTGATCAGGGATTGTTCCCCGATACCAAGCGTTATCTGGGAACCTTGCGCAACCATTTTTCGACGCTCGGCATCAACGGCGTCAACGAAATGATTCGCAACTTTACCGGCGACAAGGAGAGCATCGCCACCGAATGGGGACACGCCTTTGCCGAAGATTTGCTGAACCATTTGCGCGAACGGATGATCGCCTTTCAAGAGGAGACGGGACACCTCTACAATCTGGAGGCGACACCGGCGGAAGGAACGACGTACCGCTTCGCCAAGGAAGATAAAAAGCGTTTCCCGGATATTTTACAGGCGGGAACGCTGGAAGCGCCGTATTATACCAATTCGACACAACTTCCGGTCGGCTTTACCGACGATCCGTTCGAGGCGCTGGCACGGCAGGAACCGTTGCAGACCAAATACACTGGCGGGACGGTGTTGCATTTGTACATGACCGAGCGCGTGTCGTGCGCCAATGCCTGCCGCGATTTGATCCGGCGGTCGCTGGAACGTTTCCGTCTGCCGTATGTGACGGTGACGCCGACGTTCTCGATTTGTCCGGCGCACGGCTATCTTGCGGGTGAGTACGAATTTTGTCCGAAGTGCGATGAAGCGCTGTTGGCGAAAAAGAAACAACAGGCGTTGGCGCCGGTGTGAAAATTTTGATGTATGCAGTAAAGTGAAAACGAGAATGTGGTAACCTATGTGTTTAATAGATAAATTAAAGACGCCCAACAACCCAGACAGGAATGTTTAACAAGGAGTTTTAAAAATGAATGCGCAAAAAATTGAAATCCCCATGTCGATCAGCTTGAACGACAGCGAACGCCAGCGTTGCGAAGTGTGGACGCGGGTCATGGGCTACCACCGGCCTGTGGCTTCGTTCAACATCGGCAAGAGAAGTGAGCACCGCGAGCGTCGTTTCTTCTGCGAGGCGCGGACCAAATAAAAAGTTGTTTGATACGTGTTGCGCGGCCTTCCCGAAGCAGCATCGGAAGGCCGTTTTTCTTGGAGGCGGGTCAGAAAAAACCTTAACCACGAAATTTTTAACCGCAAAGAACGCAAAGAGCGCAGAGAATATCTCACGCGGAGGTGCGGAGAACGCGGAGTGCGCTTTGCTCCCCTCTCCCTTGTGGGAGAGGGGCCGGGGGAGCGGGGGTGGCAGCATATCCCCCTCTCCCGCCTCTTCGGGGCACCCTCCCCCGCCAGGGGGGGGGGGGGGAAAAGTGTACGCAACTGAACCGAAATCACCTCAAAGTTATAAGCGTCTTACCTAAAATGAATGATTTGTCCGCATCACCGTCAAAAGCATCTTCGCCTTCCGCGTTGCGGATCGGTGGCCTGGTGCCGTTCACAGCGACCGATTATCCGGACGCGCTGGCGGCGGTGGTGTTTTGTCAAGGCTGCCCCTGGCGTTGCAGTTATTGCCACAATCCGCATCTGATTCCGACGCAGGGCAAACATTCGCTCGATTGGCCGACGATCAGCGAATGGCTGGAGACAAGGCAGGGTTTGCTCGACGCGGTCGTATTCTCCGGCGGTGAACCGACAGCGCAACCGGCTTTGCTGAAAGCGATGACAACGACGCGCACGCAGGGCTTTCGGATCGGCCTGCATACCGGCGGCGCCTATCCGCGCCGTTTGCAAGCGTTGCTGCCGCATCTCGACTGGATCGGATTTGATCTTAAGGCCAGCCCCGCCAGCTATGCGCGGGTGACCGGCGTGGAGGGCAGTGAACTTGGCGCGTTTGAGGCGTTGACGCTGATACAACGCGCCGGAGTGCCGTTTGAAGTGCGCACGACCATTCACGGCGCGTTGACGCCACCGGAAGAATTGCAGGCATTGGCGACAATCCTCAACGAACGCGGCGTGACGCACTGGGTTTTGCAGCCGTTCCGGGCGCAGGGATGCGATAACGAGGAACTGCTGGCGCATTCCGGTGAGGCAACCGTTCTCGATGAGGCGCTGTTGCAGACCTTGCGAGAACGCGTTCCGCAAATTGATGTGCGGTATTGAAGGTTGGGTTGGCGTCAACGAAATATTCGTTCTGCAAGAAGAAAGATTGCGTACAACCCGATTCTTGTAGTAACATACCTATATTGCCAGCAGCATTGGAGCGTTGACATGACGATCACAACCCTATCCAGCCGCGAACTCAATCAGGACGTGACCAAAGCCAAGAAAGCCACAAAAGGCGGCCCGGTATTCATTACGGATCGCGGCAGACCGGCGCATGTGCTGCTGGGCATCGAGGAGTATCAACGGCTCGTCGGCAAAAAGCGGAGCATTGTGGAGGCGTTGTCCATGCCGGGAATCGCCGACATCGAGATGGTGTTTTCGCATTCGCGTGAACTTCCCCGACCGGCGGATTTTGAATGATGTTTTTGCTTGATACCAATGTTGTCTCCGAACTGCGTAAAGCGGGCGATGGCAGAGCGGACGCAAATGTCACTGCCTGGCTGTCGAACGAAGACGCAGCGCGTTTTTACATCTCCGTCGTGACCCTCATGGAGATTGAGCTGGGCATTCTTCGCATGGAGCGGCGCGATGCCGAACAGGGAGCGTTGCTCCGCGCATGGATGAATACCCGCGTTCTTCCTGAATTTTCCGAACGGACGCTACCGATAGATTCGGTGGTGGCGCTGCGTTGCGCCAGACTGCATGTGCCCAATCTTCGCTCCGAACGGGATGCGACGATTGCGGCCACGGCGCTTGTGCATGGTATGACCGTTGTCACCCGGAATGTTGCCGACTTTGCCGCGACCGGCGTTAACGTGATCAATCCCTGGAAGGCTTGACTTGAACGTGCGGCATTGCGTTCCGAAAAGAGTTTTCCGTTGCAATGCGAACCTGTTAGACTTGCGTCATTTTGTTGCCTCCGAAATGTGTCATGTCTGAAACAGGAAGACCCGATAAAACCGTTCATCGCGTGAAAGCGTCGCCCTCATGAGCGTCGCGGTTGTTCATTCGCGGGCATTGGCGGGGATCAACGCGCCGTCGGTGACGGTCGAAGTACACTTGTCGGGTGGGTTGCCCGCATTCAATCTGGTCGGTCTGCCCGACGCGGAAGTGCGCGAAGCGCGTGACCGGGTGCGTGCCGCGATACAAAACGCCCGCTACGAATTTCCTGTTCGCAAAATCACGGTCAATCTGGCGCCGGCAGATTTGCCGAAAGATTCGGGACGTTTCGATCTTCCGATTGCGCTCGGCGTTCTCGCCGCGACCGGCCAGATTCCGCGAAAAGCGCTGGATCATTACGAATTTGCCGGTGAACTGGCGTTGACCGGAGAACTGCGTGCGATTCGCGGCGCGCTGGCGATGGTGCTCTCAGCGCGGCGCGACGGCCGGGCGTTTATCCTTCCGGAAGCGAGCGCCAGAGAAGCGGCGTTGGTGCGGAATGCGACCGTGCATCCTGCCCGTTCCCTTCTTGCCGTTTGTGCGCATCTGAGCGGACACGAAACCCTGCTGACGCAAGCAACGGAGATTCCCGACGAAGACAGCGTTCAGGCACCCGATCTTTCGGAAGTGCGCGGACAACATCAAGCCAAGCGAGCGCTGGAGATCGCCGCTGCCGGTCAGCATTCGCTGCTGCTGGTCGGCGCGCCGGGAACGGGCAAATCCATGCTGGCGCAACGGCTGCCCGGCATCATGCCGCAGTTGGCAGAAAACGAAGCCTTGGCGACAGCGGCCATTGCGTCGCTGTCTGGGCGCTTTTCGCCGCAACACTGGCGTCGCCGTCCGTTTCGCGCACCGCATCACACCGCCAGCGCAGTGGCGCTGGTGGGTGGCGGCAGCGACCCGCGCCCTGGCGAAATTTCTCTGGCGCATAACGGCGTACTTTTTCTGGATGAACTGCCGGAATGGAATCGCGCCGTACTCGAAGTGCTGCGCGAACCGCTGGAATCCGGCGAAATACACATTTCACGCGCAGCGCGGCAAAGCATCTTTCCGGCGCGGTTTCAACTGGTCGCCGCGATGAACCCCTGTCCTTGCGGCTGGCAGGGGCACGAAAGTGGGCGTTGTCGTTGCACACCCGAAAACATTGCACGTTATCGCAGCCGAGTTTCCGGCCCGTTGCTCGATCGCATCGACCTGTCGCTCGATGTGCCATCGTTGCCTGCCGAAGCGCTCCAACTGAAGCGTCCCCCCGATGCGGATGCCGAAAACAGCGCCGCTATTCGTGCGCGTGTCACCCGTGCGCATAAAGTACAAAAAACACGTCAGGGCTGCGCCAATGCGCACCTCTCAGCGGCGATGCTGCCGCGCCACATCCAAATTGAGCCTGACGCCGAAGCATTGCTGGCGCAGGCGATGCAAAAAAACTTTTTGTCGGCGCGAGCGTATCACCGCCTGCTGCGTGTTGCCCGCACCATCGCCGACCTTGCGGATATGCCCAACGTAACATCGGCGCACGTTGCCGAAGCGCTGGGCTATCGGCGGTTTGATCGGACAGGGGTGTAGTTGGGGCAGGAATCAGAGGCCAGGAATCAGGAATCAGGAATCGTAGCCCGGACAAGCGAAGCACTGTCCGGGAAGCCCGCCTCACGCGGAGGCGCAAACTCCTTCCCCTTCAAGGGGAAGGTTGGGATGGGGATGGGGTTACAACTATTTCACGCGGAGGCACGGAGGCGCGGAGAAGAACGACGCCATTCGTAGCGCAAAGAGAATACCTTATTACAACGCGGTGTTAATCAGAGCTTGTTTTTCCTCGCTTTTTCTTGCTTTTTATATCGACGCAAGCTAACTTGTTCCGATATGACGGATCAAAACGGAACCTGACGTTTGTCCTCTGATTTTCCCGCACTCAAGAGGCACGGCAATTCCAGCGCACTTTTCCTGAAAGGAGTTTTCTCATGAAACGATCTTTTGCTCCCGCCTTTGGCAGCGCACTGTTGGCCTTCTGCCTTGCCGCACCCGCGCTGGCCGAAGTGGTCATCTACGACCCTGCTGGCGGCGGCCCGACACCGGCTCTGCAATACCTCGCTTTTGAGGGCGGTGGTTACAATAATGCCCTGGCACCCACCAACAGTGGGCCTCCCGCTCCCGAACTTGCCAAAAGCCCCAGCGTGAGCGGCGGTAGCGAAACCGCGCCGACCAACAGCGTTACGCTCCTGTCTGGGTCTCCGATCTGGGTTCTTGGCGCGGTCAATTTCCGGGATACGGACCCTGTCAGCTTCAACCAGGTTTTCATTACCGGAGGCAATGCGAGCACTGAAGTTTGCGGAGCTTTTCACCAGCTCCAGAACGGTGAGACCCAAGCCCTGAACAACCACGTCATCGTCAACGGCGGGACAGCAGATTTATGGGTGACTGGTGGGCAGGCTTACAACCGCGCCAGCGGCAACGCTACCGCCAGCAACAACACCGTTACCATCAGCGACGGCTCGGCGGGTGGTATCAGGAGCGGATATGGATATACCCCTCAGGCAGGCGGAGGTAACGCCACCGCCAACAGCAACGCCGTTACCATCAGCGGCGGTACGGTGGGTACAGTTATAAGTGGGTATATCTTCGGACCCAGCGGCGGTAACGCTATTGCCAGCAACAACACGGTGGAGATTTGGGACGGCGTTGTTCGTACCAGTGTGATTGGTGGGCAGACTCCTGTGTCCGCCGTCTCATCCATTGCCTCGAACAACACCGTCAAGATCAGCGCGGCGCCACCGACGCTGAATCTTACCACCGCACAGATTTACGGCGGCTATGCGACGGGAGCCACGGCATCTTCCACCGGCAATAGTCTGGAAATTGCCGCCGCAGCCGTCGGTGTGACGGTAAACACAGTGGCGTACTTTCAAAAGCTGCATTTCGAGTTGCCGCCGTCACTGGCGCCGAACGCGGCCATGCTTACCGTTACGGGAGCGGGGGCGTCAAGGGGGCTGTACTTGGGCACGGACGCGCTGGTCAGCGTCAGTGCGCCCGGTCTGCTCGTGAATACTGGCGACACCTTTACACTCATCGACGCGACGGGAGCGACCGTATTTAGCGGCACCGCTGTTACCGCTCCTGGAAGCACGCTTAATGGTTATACCTACACGGTAGAGCGAAACGCCGATATGCTGTTGCTCATCATCGGCCCAGCCAGCGGGCCAACGCCTTCCGCAACAGCGATTCCGGCCACGGGCATCGGCGTTCTTGCCGCGCTCGGCTTGCTGTTGGCGGGATTGGGCTTTGCTGCGTTGCGACGCAGAACGTAGGTTGGCCTCACGCGAAGCCGCGAAGAAAAAACCTTAACCACGAAAAATATGAAAGGCACGAAAAAATTACTGTCATTCTGCGCGTAGTCGCAGAATCCATAAAAAGCGCCTTACGCGAAGCCGCGAAGAAGATGAAAGCTCCCTCCCCTTCAAGGGGAGGGCTGGGGTGGGGATGGGTTTTTCTGGATTGCTTCGCTTCGCTCGTAATGGAGCCTTTTTGGTTTCACGCGAAGAAGGCGGGAAGCAGATTGCTTCCCCTACGGCAGGGCGTGACGATTTTGGCGTAAGGGCGCAATCTGCCGTCCGTAACCGCATGGATTCTGCGACTCCGCTTCGCTTCGCGCCTTCGCGGGAATGATGACGTTCT
>JAITMH010000082.1 GCA_031277445.1 Burkholderiales bacterium | reverse complement strand
ATTTTCTCTTTGCTCCCTATGCGTTCTTTGCGGTTAAAATAAAATCATCATGACCCGAATCGTTGAAATCTATACCGATGGCGCTTGTAGCGGCAACCCCGGCCCCGGCGGCTGGGGCGCGTTGCTCATCTTCGGCGACGTCCGCCGCGAACTTTTCGGCGGCGCTGCGCACACCACCAACAACCGGATGGAACTGACCGCCGTCATCGAAGCCCTCGCCGCGCTGACCCGCCCCTGTGACGTGCGGCTCTACACCGACTCCGTTTACGTCAAAAACGGCATCGAACAATGGATCCACAACTGGAAAAAAAACGGCTGGAAAACCGCCAACAAAAAACCGGTCAAAAACGATGACCTCTGGCAAACACTTGACCATGAAGCCGCCCGCCACCGGATCGAATGGTACTGGGTCAAAGGCCACGCAGGTCACCCCGGCAACGAACGCGCCGACGCGCTCGCCAATCAAGGCATCGAAACCATTCGGGAAAAGCCTGTGGAGTGAATACGGTAGCTCCTTCCCCTTCAAGGGGAAGGTTGGGATGGGGATGGGTTTCCTGCACGAAATGCGGGCGAGACGCCCGCGCTCCACGCGATAAGTCTTTAAGAAAACAACCGCAAATGGTAGAATAAACATTCACGCGCAACCTGCCCGAAATTCCACGGCAGGCTCATCGAATACGGGGGTGTACCGGTTTCGACGGGGGTATTGACACAGCGCGGGGCATGCCGAGGCGCTTGTACCTCGTAAAACACGAGCAATCGCAAATTAACTGCGAACGAAGAAACTTACGCTCTGGCGGCTTGACCGCCGGACCTTGCACCGGGTAGCGCTTGACCCGGGCCTCGCAAGAGGCAGCAAGGACAATTAAAGCGATCGCGCCCCTTCGGGTCACTTGAAGACGGCGTTAAACTTAGGTGACTGGTTTGTCCGCAGCCTGTGCGTCGGCGGCGGATGAACGAGACACAACGACGGCACTAAGCATGTAGTCCCGACTGTAGAGAACTTTCGGACGCGGGTTCGACTCCCGCCACCTCCACCAGATATTTGCTTATAAATCAACGTGTTATTGTAAATCGTTTGATTGAAACTGACTGATTTGTTGGGCTGTTTTGGGTGGCTTGGTCAGCTTTTTGGTCAACATTCTTTGGGCCACCCGGGCATCGCTGCTGCGACTCGGGCTGCCGTGATGAGCGACGGGCCGAACAGGATACCGGGTACCGAAGGATGACTGGGTGATGACCGTCAACAACCACCGGCAAAGCCGGTGGCTTAAAATTGTGAGCACCTCAAAGGCGCCCACGAAACCGTGAGCCGCGCTTGGCGGCGGCCCCATTTCCAACTTCATCTGGTCGTAGCGATCATCCTCCGCTTCCTGATTGCGAATGTACGCTCGTACAATGTTCTCCTCCAAACCAACCGTCGAAACAAAGTACCCTCTCGCCCAGAAGTGCTCGCCAGTGAAGTTCTTCTGTCAACCACCGTACTTGCGCGCAATCTGTATCGCGCTCTTCCCCTTGAGGTACCCGACCACATTCGATACCGCATATTTCGGCGGAATACTGATACACATGTGAACGTGATCGCCCATCAAGTGCCCTTCCACTATCCGCGACTCCTTGTGCGAGGCCAATTCATGAAACAACTCGCCCAAGTGCCGACGAAGCGCCCCAAATATCCGTTTCTTGCGGCGCTTCGGTATGAACACCACATGATACTTGCAATCCCATCTCGTGTGACTCAGACTCTGGTATTCTTTCATTGTGAATCTCCTTTCTCTTGGCAGAGATCAGAAATTCGCACTGACCGTCGTAAAGGTCAAACCTTGGTGAGTCCCCCGGCAGAGCCGGGGGTTTGCCTCTATGAATCAAGTATCAAATCCTTGAACTCTGGTTCCCGCTACGTTAGACCGGATGTTTTATAAAGTGCGGGTAAACCATCAATGCCGGTCGCCCTCTTTGCTGTTTTCCTCCTGCGGCAAATGTTTTGCCACCCTCCAAGCCATAAACGCAAGCAACGCAACAATAGCGAGCAGGACGCCCCATAAAATGTAGCGCAGGGTTTGATTTTCCGGCTCGGCTTCCGTGCCGGACAAAACGACAGGCGCGTTTGCCGGTGTCGGCTGCACCGCGCCGACCCGTGCCACCGCCAGATACGGCTTGTCTCCGACCAGCAACCGCGTGAGCGGAATACTGGCATCTGTCGCCTGAGCATTGCCTGCTGCAATCAAAAACGGCGGGGTGCCGTGCGCGAGAAAGGTAACCGTCTCCGGTCGCCAGCCAACCGATAACAGCGGCGCACCTCCGAATTCAGGATTTTCCTTACTGCCGTTATTTTCTTTACCTTTTCCGGTGCCGCCCGCACTGCGGCCATCGCTCTCTACAACCATGCTCCAGAAGCGATCCCGGTTCGAGGCAACCCTGATTTCCGGCGTCTCCTCAACTCCGTCGGGCCCTTGCAGTCGATAGAGTGTTTCCCTGCAAATCAGTTGCCAAGACGCATTTTCGTCGGCGCGGGAATAAAGTTTTACCGGCACCACCGTATTGGGACGAGGGAGGTGGAAACGCAAGCGATCAACAGGAAAAACACCGCCAGTATCGAAAATTACTTGACCGTCCGGCAGCATTTGGCCGGGCAACTTTTCCCGCCAGTACCGAAGTTCGCTCTGCCTCTCCCGTTGAACCTGCACAGCGTCACCTTGCGGCAGCAAAAGCTCTGCTTCAATACTCGCAATAATCGGCGGCGCAGCGCGCCAGCGCAGTTGCAGATAACGCGGTAATCTGGTGAGCAAGGCTCCGTCAAAATCGACCCGCTCCCGCTCCAACCGCTGACCATGATGATCAAGCCGCAACAACTGTGCCGTCGTCACCGAAGACCAGTTTTGCAGATCGTTGCTTGCGAGTACTTCAACGGTGCCCAGATATTCTCCCGTCGAAGCGTCAATGTGGATAAAAAGAGCATTAAGAGCGGGGTTGTTTCTCCCGTCACTTTGTTCGTCGCCCTTCCCTTTGGCTTCACTGAAAATTCCGCTGAGATCAATGATATCGCCACTGCGATGCTCCGCTTCAATCTGACGTTCGCGAACGCGCAAAGCGCCGTCTGCGGCAATGATGAATCCGTCCCGCACACTCTTGCCCCCTTGTGCACGCGGCAGCGGAAACCAGGGCAACGAACGCAGCGTCAACTCTTTCGGCATTTCCTCCTTTGCCTCGATGCTGCCGCCAAAAGCGTAAGGAACAAGGTTGCCGCCCGCGTCGATGATGCGAAAATCGCGTCCACCGGGAGCCATGATCGCCTGATGTACTTCGGGCGTAAACGTAAACAAATAGTACGAGGCGTTACCTTCAAGCTCAAGCGCAAAATAATGGCGAAAACCAGTTTTCGACCCTGCTTCCAGAGCTATTTCCGCTGTCGCTGATGTTGCCGCCAACATTCCTGCGAAAAAAAGAAATGTGAAAAAATTAAATCGCCTCATCATTAACGTTCTCCTTCTTTTTCGGAGGAAGCGGCGCCACGTATCCGATCAACAAGAGCAACATGCCGACGCCGATAAACGAAAAAATCCGTGCCGTACCACCGATATTGGAAAGCTCGACAAAAAAGAGTTTGCTCACTGTCAGCGCCAACAGGGTAATACCAACAAACCACGGCACGCGTTGTGCGCGACGCACCGCCCAGACCATCAAGATCAGCGCCAGAAAGCCCCATAGCAGTGACAGCGCGGCCTGTGCTGTTGTCGAAGCGTAAAGGGCATCGAAGCGGTACGGAATTTCGAGCCAATGATGTAGTGTGCGCAAGAGCATCGCGTTCAGCCAGAGAAAGCCGCCGCCACCAACCGCAGCAGCAAAGATGGGCAGGTACGGCTCTGGTTTGACATCTATCGGTCGCAACCGCGCCAGAACAAAAATTGACAACGCGATCACTCCGGCTTGCGCCAGATCGAACGGATTCAACAGTGGCAAAACGCTCCATGCGCCACTGGCAACGGAAAGATTGCTGCGTACACTCCAAAGCCAGAGCAGCGCCAGCAACGGCAGAACAACGACGAGGAACGCACGCTGCCGGGAGGCGTCCGCATGGCGCAGCAACAACATGCCTGCGGCGACGAAAACGATCCATAGCGCGACGAACCACAACTGTGCCCCGAGTTCGGCGACGACGGCTCCGATCCGGTAATCAATTGCCGCGTACTGGTGCAGCGTGCGCAGCAAAGCAGCGTTGAGCAAAAGAAAAAGCAGCGCCACGGCGCCGATCGGCAACCACGCAGGCAAAGCACCCGCGTTGAGGCGAAGCGGGGTGCCGAAAAATTCCCTGTTCGCACGCACCCAAGAGAACAGCGCGGCGAAGACGAGTAACTGACACAGCTCAACCGGATTCAGGAGCGGCAGATAAGGCAGCGGCTCAGGATTGCCGTCGCTGAAAATCCCCAGGAACGCCCATCCCAACGCCAGCAACACTACCGGCGCGGCGCCGAGCCTCAAATAGTGTGAGCGAAAACGTGCGACCGGCCAACTGAAGCGCGGAGCGACATGGATCAGCGCAAGCAACAGCAAAGCGCCGACAAACGCCCAACTGCTCCACTGCCAGACACCTTCTGGCACATACGCAGCGACAAAGCCGCGAAACTCCAGACCAGCAATGAGGCATAGCGTCCAGAACATCAGCGCGTGCAGCGTCCCCAAAAACCCGGCGAAGAAAGGCTGTTGCACAGCGCGGCGTTCTTGCAGGAACAGAAGCGCATACGCCAGAATTACCGACGACGGCCAAACGTACAATCCCCAGTCAGTGAACGGCAACAAGTCTTGAGAAAACGAAAGCCACACAGCAAGCAGCAACACCGGAGAGAGCGCCAACGCCACCCACTCCATCTCAGACCATTGCAAACGGCGACCGACACCATGGGCAAGCCATGCCGTCAACACGGCAAACACCAGACAGGCGTAAAAAGCCGTTGTAAACGATCCGAAATAACGCAGGATTTCCGCACCGCCGCTGCCGAGCCACCAGAGCAGCCCAATACCTCCGAACAACAACGACAGATTTTGTCCGAGTTCCCCAAGCCATAATCTTGCTGCTTCGCTGCGCAATCGCCAACCGCAGAAGAGCGCCGACAGCGTGAGCATCAGCGCACCGATATACCAACTGTTGAGCAGTAACGGCGCTTCCGGAATGAGGCCGCCCGAGCGGTCGAGAAAAAACGAAACCGCAGCGAAAATCTGCAACATCAAGCCGCTTGCCAACGCCAACCTGCGTTGCTGTCGTATGGCCACCCAACACAACCCGGCGCCTTCGACCGCCCAGATCGCTCCGGTCAGCCGCGTGCCCTCGAAAGCCAGCGGTACCGCCAGCGTAAGGAACAAAACACCAAGCGCAAGCATTGACTCGAAAACAAGGCGCAGACGTTCCAGGCGGTAGCGCGCCAGCCACGTTGCCAGAAACAGATAAAACGCGCCCAGCGCAACCGCGCTCCAAGCCATGCCGAACTCGATCTCGCCAACAAGTTGCGCCTGCAACAAACTGAACGCTATCGGAGCGCCAAACACAAGCGTTCCGTCAACATAGCGCTTCAGCTCCAACTCGCGCCGTATCGCATACAACAGCGCGACAGCAACGTAATAAAGGAAAAATAAAACGAGGAAGCATTCGACACTTTGCAGATGCTCGGGCGCGTAATATTTCATGCCCCACAGAGCGCCGACACCGAGCGTGAACACGAACCCCAATAAGTTGAGTCCGCGCCAGGCACGGAACCAGGCGATGCCGAGCACACCCGCATTGAGCAAGGCGAAATAACTGAACAGCGCGATATGATTGCCGCTGCCGGTGGAAATCAACACTGGTGCCGCGAAGCCGCCGGTCATTCCCATGATCGCCAGCGCGGAGGCCTCCTGTCGCACCGCCAGAAACGCCGACAGCGCACAGACAGCGAACAACAGGAAAAAAGCGAATAGCGCAGATCCCTTGGGGAAAAGCTCGAAATACGCGAACGCGGCGTAGATCACCAGATACAGGATTCCGATGCCGCCGCCTTGCAGCAACAAGCCGTAATTCCGGCGCTTGTTCCGCAACCGCCAGCCGATACCGAGCAACACCGCCGCGCCCAACGCCACACCGGCCAATCGCAGTTCAAGCGGAAACCAGCCGTAATCCGCCGCCAGTTTGAGCAAGAAAGAAACGCCCAAGAAAAGAACCAGAATCCCGACGCGCACCAGCGGATTACCGCCAATGCACCAAGCGAGAAAGCGCTCCAGCCATTGCGGGCGCGTTGCCGCTGGCGCGGCTTGGGGCACAGCCCTGATACTTTCGGGCGCTTGAGCGGCGTAATGGCTCTGTCCGATTGCCGTCGGAATCGGAGGCGTTTTCACCGCGACAGATTCCATTTCTTCAGGCGCTGAAAAAGCCACCGGCTCGGAAGCAGAAGGCGCAGGAATTTCCTCTTTCCAGTTCCCGAATTGTTCCTCCTGCCATTCTTCCGGTACGGCCTGTTCCGTTTTTCTGTCCGCTACCGTGTATCCAGACGCCTGTCGGCGAGGCTCCCGCAACTTCTCATCCAAAATGAGCAGATGTTCCTTCATCGAGGCTATCTGCCGTTTCAGGCGCTCTACTTCTTCTTTCCACTTGCTACCGTTCGATAGCGCCACGAAGGTTAAGAAAGGCAAAACCAAACCATAGAACAACAACAGCAAAACGATGAAAAGTTCCACGAGATGCTCCCTGCGTTTTTTACTCAGTCTGTCGGATTAAAGCACTTGCATAAAGGAGAGAGGCTACCGGATTCAACGCCCGACGCCAAGGATGCTCGTCAGAACGAGGCGATTTTTACACGCACTTGACATGTCGTTTGGATAGCACCCGTTTTTCATAACAGTAATGGTGGTGGTACCGCTTCGTTGCGTCAAGCCCTTGGCGCAAAAAAGATTCAAGTATCAAATCCTTGAACTCTGGTTCCAGCTAGGTTAGACCGGATAAGCAAAGCACCATCCGGGAATCCAAAAACATGATTTAACCGCAAAGAACGCAAATTTCGTAGGTCGTGGTGAGCGCAGCGAACCGCGACGGGTTGACCTCACACGAAGGCGCGGAGAAGAACAAACCTTCTCCTCTCGCGGAAGAGGGGGTGGATTCTGCCACTTCGCGCAGAATGACGATTCCTTTCCGCGCTCTCCGCGCCTCCGCGAGAAACCAAAAAGGCGTCATTGCGAGCGCAGCGAAGCAATCCAGAAAATGGGCGTATCGAAAAAACACTGGATTCCCGCTTTCGCGGGAGTGACGGAGTTCTGATCCCTGCTCCCCGATTACGTTTTCAACTCCGTCCTCTGCGTCTCTTTCCCCAACGCCGCCACCGCGATGATCCCTGCCATGATCGCCAGGCAGAAAATGAAGAAGATTGTCTCGATGCTGATTTGAGCGGCGATGCGGTAGCCCCCCATC
>JAITMH010000079.1 GCA_031277445.1 Burkholderiales bacterium | reverse complement strand
ATGTTTTTCGTGGTTGAAGGTTTTTCTCCGCGCCTCCGTGAGAGAAGTTTTTTCTGGATTCCCGCCCCCGCTTTCGCGGGGGCAAGCTCCGCGGGAATGACGGAGTTCTGATCCCTGATAACGGGCTCGGCGCCGACGACTCTCTTTGGGATCGCAGCGTAAAGGCCGCAACAGTTCGACACGATCGCCGTCATGGAGCGTTGTTGCGGGATCGGCGCGTTGCCCGAAAATGGCGTAACCCCAAGAGGCATCTTCGTCCGGCGGGAAAGCCCCCGAAGCGCGGGCGGCGGCGAGCGCGTCGGCCAGGGTGCTGCCGGTCGGCAGCCGGAAATCGCGTATGACGGACTGGCTTTGATCGGCATAAACGACCGAGATGGCGATGGATTCAGTTGTGTTTTGTATCATGCGAGGCGTCGTTTTGCTTAAAAAGTAAAAATGAGATTGGTTGTTGACGAGGAAACATCACAACGGCGAAAGGTTGCGGTTACAATAAAAAGGTTTCCTGATTTGTGCCATCATCCTAAAAACGGTCGTTGGACGTGCTCGCCAGTGCTGTGATCGGTGCGCCAAGCAAGGCGCGACGACGACGCGGGCTGCCATCCCGCCAGGAGGAGCAACGCTGCATGGTGCGCCGAGCGCAGTGCTGGAGAGTGCGTAACGTCCTCACCCAATGGGTGAATGGTGAAAAAGACGCTAAAGCAAGCTACCATGCTGTTTTTCATCAATTTGCAAGTGGTCAACGACCGTTTTTAGGATCATGTCCATCGTCGATAACCGTAAAGCCTTTCACGACTATTTTATCGAAGAACGCTTTGAAGCGGGCTTGGTGCTTGACGGTTGGGAAGTGAAGGCGATACGCAACGGTCGGGCGCAGCTCAAGGAAGCCTATGTTGTCATCCGTAGCGGCGAACTGTGGCTGCTGGGCGCTCACATTACGCCGATGACATCAGCTTCGACGCACGTTCGCGCCGACCCGACACGCACCCGCAAGTTACTGATGCACGCAGGAGAAATCCGGCGTTTGATCGGGCAGGTGGAGCGTGCCGGATACACATTGATCCCGATCAATCTGCATTTCAAAAATGGCCGGATCAAGCTGGAAATCGGTCTGGCCAAAGGGAAAAAGCAGCACGACAAGCGACAGACGGAGAAGGAGCGCGAATGGAACCGCGAGAAGCAACGGCTGTTGCGTGATCGTCCGGGGAAGTAAATCTATGAAAATTCTGGTGCCGATAAAAAGGGTGATTGACCCTTCGTTCAAAGTACGTTTGAAGCCCGATCATTCGGGGCTTGACATGGCGTACATGAAAATGGTGATGAACCCCTACGACGAGGTTGCGCTGGAAACGGCGTTGCAACTCAAAGAACAGGGTGTGGCGACGCAAGTGTTAACCGTGTCGTGCGGCACGGACGACTGTGTGGAAACGCTGCGTACAACACTGGCGATGGGAGCGGACGAGACACTGTTTGTCGAAACACGCTACGCGATGTCGCCGCTGGTGGTAGCGCGTTTGCTGAAGGCCGTGGCCGTGCGCGAAGCTTGTGGGATGGTGTTGATCGGTCGTCAGGGAATGGGCAACGACGGTAATCAGGTGGGGCCGATGCTGGCAGCGTTGCTTGGCTGGCCGTGCCTTCCGTTTGCCGAAACGCTGACCGTCGAAGGAACGAACGTGCGCACCCGTTGCAAAACCGATCATGGTTCCGAAGTGCTTGAAGCAGCATTACCGGCACTGGTTATCGTTGAAATCGGACTCGCCGCGCCGCGCTACCTCTCCATGCCCAACCTGATGAAAGCCAAGAAAAAGAAAATTCCCGGTGTTGCGGTAGAAACGCTTGGCGTCGATATGGGAATGGACGTGACCGTTGTTCAGCTACGCAGTTCGCCGGAGCGCAGCCGTGGCGTGATGTTGCCCGACGCCGCCACGCTCGTCGAACGCTTGCGCACGGACACGCGGATAATTTGAAAAATAAATAAACCTGTAAAAGAAGAAAAGGAAGCACGATGGCGATTTTGGTACTGGCCGAACATGTGGACGGGCGACTGGATGAGACAACGCACAAAGCCGTGATGGCGGCGCGCTTTCTTGGGCGCGACATTCATGTTCTGGTGATGGCGTGTGAAACACATAGCGAAACGCTGTCGCAACAGGCCGCTTCCATCGAAGGCGTTACCCGCGTATGGAGCGCCGCAGCGCCTCATCTTGAAACGCAACTGACCGAAGACATGGCAGCACAGGCACAAGCCATTCTGGAACGCGGCGGATACCGCTACGCATTGATGTCGAGCAGCTACAAAGGCAAGCGGGTGATGCCGTATCTGGCGGCATTGCGCAACACCGATCTGGCGCCCGACATAACGAAGATCGAAAACGAAGATACCTTCGTGCGTCCGGTCTATGCCGGAAGTTTGCAGGTCGTCGAACGCTTGAAAAGCGCCGTCAAGTTATTGAGCGTTCGCGCCAGCGCCTTTCCTCCCGCCGGTTTGCAAGCGCAAGCAGCGCCGATAGAAACCCTGGCGCCGTTGCCGCCAACGCTTGCCGCCCGCCGCCTGGAACATCGCGGTAAAAGCACATTGCGCCCGAAACTGTCACGAGCGCGAATCGTGATCGGCTGTGGTCTTGGCGTAGAAAAAAAAGAGATGCCCAACATCGAAAAACTGGCGGACAAACTCGGCGCGGCGATTGGCGTCACACGCGCCGTTGTCGATGAAGGCATGGCAACGAGCGACTACCTGCTCGGGCAAACCGGAAAAATCATCGCGCCGGAACTTTACATCGCCGTTGGCATCTCCGGCGCCGTTCAACATCTGGCCGGCGTTAAAGACAGCAAAGTGATCGTGGCGGTGAACAAAGACCCCAATGCGCCCATTTTCCAGATCGCCGATTACGGTGTCGTCGGCGATGTGGGCGAAGTCATTCCTGCGTTGATTGAATTGCTTTGAGTGTCGTGACTGCGGGGGCAAAGAAATATAAAAGGGCGGGTTTGAAACCCGCCCCGAGATTTGAACGGTGGGCGCGCTACGCTTTGCCCACCCTGCACAGCTTACCGAATAACCAGCACCGGCAGCGATGAGTGCGTCAATACTTTTTGTGTTTCGCTGCCGAGCAGCATCGCGGAAATGCCGGTGCGTCCGTGCGAAGCCATAACGATCAGGTCGCAGTTGTTTTCACCTGCTGCGCCGAGAATCGCTTCCCAGGGGGTCGCGGCAAGAACGTGGATGCGGGCGCATTCCACGCCGGCTTTTTTGATTCTGTCTTCTGCCGCCGAAAGAATTTTTTCGGCTTCTTCGGTGACAAAAGCGGCGAATTCTTTTTTGGAAATCGGTTCGTACACAACGCCACCAGCATAAGCAGGCAACGGGTAACTGGGGGAAGCGTAAAAGACGAAAAGCTTGGCTTTCAGTACGGCTGCCAGTTCGATGGCCTGATCAATCGCTTTATCGGAAAGCGGCGAACCGTCGGTGGCGACCAGTAAGTTTTTGTACATGCAGACCTCCTTCAGGGTTGGAAAAACATCAAGGTTGTAACGCTATATGCTGGACGTTTTGTGCTGTTTGGTCAAGGGGGGCACCGTCCGAGTTCTTTTGCTCGCTTGCGAGCATGCTTTCATTTCGCGCACGCCTTCCGTGAGCGGATCATTGCCTCCCGCAAGATGGCATTCATCCGCGTTTGATAGCCCCTGCCCTGGCTCTTTAGCCAAGCCATTACGTCCGAATCAATTCGCACAGAGGCATGTGTTTTGACGGGCTTGAAAAACGGATTGGGAACCGCTCGCGCCCAAAACGCATCATCCAGCGGGGGAATGTCGCTGTAGTCAATTTCACTGTCTGGCCGCTCTGCCAACGCCTTGAGTTCTGCTATGCGTTCTTCGGTCAGTGGCGGCAATTCGCCTTGCTTGTACCTAACCATGCTCATAACGCCTCCGTTCCTTTCGGTCTGCGTGACGGGCGCTGATGATGCGTATCACTTCGCGCGCCGGATCATCTTCAAGGCGCACGGTGTGCGCCACCATCAGAAGCAAGAAACCGCGAACTGTGCCGAGGGTCTGCCAACGCTGTTCACCGTTCTCGACACGGTCTTGCTCGACTATGGCAAACGGATCATCAAAGGCGAACACGGCTTCCTCGAACCGAATGCCATGTTTTCGGAAATTACTTTCCGCCTTGTCGTCGTCCCACTCAAAATAGCGACCAGTTTCCATTCGCTTATTGTATCACTGACTTGTATGCACATAATACTACACTTCTAATCAGGGGTCAGGGATCAGCGGGCGTAGGGTGAATAAGCGAAGCGGCGCCGCAGAATCCAGCCCCCTCTCCCGGCCTTCGGCCACCCTCTCCCGCG
>JAITMH010000051.1 GCA_031277445.1 Burkholderiales bacterium | reverse complement strand
TGGACAAGCCGCAAAGCGGCGCAGTCCAACAACCCAAGCATCAAATCAGTGACGCTTCGCGCCGGAAAGATGGCTCCCGGTTCTGCGACTTCGCGCAGAATGATGCGCTTCGCTTGTCCGGGCTACTCACTGCGCGAAGCGAAGCAGAGTCGCAGAATCCATGCGGTTGCGGGCGGCAGGTTGCCGCCCCTACGCCAAAATCGTCGCGCCTTGCTTGTAGGGGAGGCAACCTGCCTCCCGTTTACATTTTTTCTTCGCGGCTTCGCGTGAAACCAAACGGCGTCATTGCGAGCGAAGCGAGGCAATCCAGAAAAATGCGCATCGAAAAAACACTGGATTGCTTCGTCACTTCGTTCCTCGCAATGACGCCTTTCTGATCCCTGATCACTGGCCTCTGACCTCTGATTCCTAACCGCCTTCCCCCACTCTCGCCACCGGCAAGACCGCAGAGAAGGTGCTGCCTTTGCCGACGCGGCTGTCGATGGTCAGTTCGCCCTGGTGACGCAGCAATACATGTTTGACGATGGCCAGTCCCAGGCCGGTGCCGCCGGAAGCGCGTGAGCGACCACGATCGACGCGGTAGAAACGTTCGGTCAAGCGCGGCAGGTGTTCGGCGGCGATGCCGATGCCGGTATCGCGCACGGCGAAGATGCCGCGCCCCTCTTTGTCAACTGCCCAGGAAAGTTCGATGTTTCCGCCTTCGGGGGTATAGCGCACGGCGTTGGTCAGCAGGTTGTTGAAGGCGCTGACCAGTTCGTCGCGCACACCGTAAATTTGCGCTTTTTCTTCCGGAACGGTCAGCGTCACGGTGTGTTTGTTTTGCGACAGGACTTGTGTTTGTTGTTGCAGGGTTTGCAACAACGGCGCCACCTCGAACCATTCTTCTTCTTTTTCACGCGCACCGGATTCCAGCGCCGAGAGTGTCAACAGGTCATCGACCAGCCGTTGCATGCTGTCCGCCTGCGTTCGCATCAGGTTGGCGTAATGCGCCCGCGTTTGTTCCGGCATGTCCGCAGCCGGTGTTTCCTGCAATGTTTCGAGAAATCCGACAATCACGGTGAGCGGTGTTTTCAGTTCGTGCGACACGCTGGCGATGAAATCCCGCCGCAGCCGCGCCGCCGCTTCGTATTGTGTCACGTCACGCGCCAATAGCAGACGCCCGCCATGACCAAACGGCACTTGTTGCAGTTCCAGTGTTTTGCCGGTATCGAAAACCGAAGGAATCACCAGTGTGCGTTGTTGTTGCGCCAGGTCATCGCCGGACGGTGTTTCGTCAAGATCATCGGCAAGAAAACGCAGAAATTCCGGCATCCGAACCAGGTTGCCGAGTGGCCGACCACGGTCTTTTTCGAGGTCGAGCGTCAGCCATTGCTGGGCGCGAAGGTTCGCCCATTCGATATGGCGGCGGTCGTCCAGCACGATGACGCCGTCCGGCAACGCTTCCGCCATTCGGTGAAATTGTTCAATGGTTTGTCTTTGCGCTTTTTGAAACGCGACACGTTTTTGTTCACGCCGCAACAACGCCGCCAACACATCGCCCCAAACGCCCATTCCTTCCGGGAGCGGTGTGTAATGTTCCAGTGAACTCGTTGTCCAGCGTTGCAGGATGTACAGGTGCGCGAGGTGAAACGCTGCTATCCCGGCAAAGCCCAGCGCCAGCGTTATCAACGCAGCCCAAACGCCGCCAAGCCCACCGGCGATCAGCACCAGAACGACAATGATTGACGGCAATATCCAGCCGCGGTTATGGGGTGGCGGTAACACCATCTCGTTTCTCCGGGTTCCAGCGGTAACCAGTGCCGCGCACGGTTTCGAGCATCGCGTCCAAACGATGCGCTTCCAGCGCTTGTCGCAAACGGCGCACCAATACATCGACGGTGCGCTCCTCAATATCGGCTTCGTCGCCCCACACGGTGTCAAGCAACTGCGTCCGTGTGAAAACGCGATCAGGCCGCGCCATTAAAAAATGCAACAGACGAAATTCCAGCGGTCCCAGCGTCAACGGCTTTCCGTCGCAATGCACGCGATGCGACGCCGGATCAAGCACCAGCAACCCTGCCTGCAACGGCGCGTCGGAATCTTCCGGCGCTCGGCGGCGCAACACCGCTTTGACCCGCGCTTTCAATTCGCGTGGCGAAAACGGCTTGGTGATGTAGTCGTCAACCCAGGTTTCCAGTCCGGCGACTTTGTCCGCTTCTTCGGCACGCGCCGTCACCATAATGATCGGCAATGTTTTGGTTCGCGCCTGTTGACGCAAACACTTCGCCAGCGCCAGCCCCGACTGTCCCGGCAGCATCCAGTCAAGCAGCAACAAATCGGGGGGCGCTTCTTCAATCATCTGCCGCGCCGTCTCAGCGCTACCGGCTTCATGAACGGTGTAGCGCTCGGCTTCGAGCGTCACCCGCAACAGCTCGACGATGGCCGGTTCGTCTTCAACGATGAGAATGGTCGTCATTCGTGCTCCGCAATTTTCGCCTTGATTTCTTCAAGCGACGCATGCCGCACATCTTTCCCCATCACCACTTGCACAATCGCTTCTGCAATATTTTTGGCGTGGTCGCCGATACGCTCAATCGACTTGGCGACAAACAACACTTCCAGCGCACTGCTGATGGTGCGCGGGTCTTCCATCATGAAACTGACCAGTTGGCGGGTCACCAGATCGAACGCCATGTCGATTTCGTCGTCGGCATCGTAAATGGCGATGGCCTCATCAATATCAAGCCGCGCAAACGCATTCAACGCCCGATGCAAAATGGCCTGCGCCAATTCGCCCGCGTGAATCGTTTCGTAGTACTGCATTCGGGTGAGTCGCTCGTTGCCCTGCAACCGCGCCGCTTTGCGGGCGATTTTTTTCGCCTCGTCACCAACCCGTTCGAGATCGTTCACGACTTTGCTGATGGTCAGGATGACCCGCAAGTCCACCGCTGCCGGTTGCCGTCTGGCAATGATCTGCGCGCACTGCAAGTCGATGTTCACCTGCATCTGGTTGATCTCTTTTTCGTTCCGCTTGACGATTTCAAGCAATTCCGGATTCTCGTCTTCGGACAACGCCGACACGCTGCGCGCCAACTGCGCTTCAACCAGCCCGCCCATCGCCAGCACGTCGCTGCGGATCGTTTCCATTTCGATCTCGAATTGTTTGGACATGTGTGTCGTCATGGCTTTTCCTTTTGCTCCTTCTTGCGCATCAACCGAAACGACCGGTGATGTAATCTTCCGTCTCTTTTTTCGCCGGTTTGACGAAAATGGTATCGGTCTTATTGTATTCGACCAACTCGCCCAAGTACATGTATGCCGTGTAATCCGATACCCGCGCCGCCTGCTGCATGTTGTGCGTCACGATGACGATGGTAAATTCACCGCGTAATTCCGAAACCAGTTCCTCGATCCGCAACGTCGAAATCGGGTCGAGCGCCGAGGTCGGCTCATCAAGCAACAGCACACGCGGTCGTACCGCGATGCCACGGGCGATACACAAGCGCTGCTGCTGACCGCCCGACAAACTGGTGCCTTCCTGCTTCAGTTTGTTTTTGACCTCATCCCACAGCGCCGCTTTCTTGAGCGCCCATTCAACCCGCGCATCCATCTCGCCACGCGGCAAGCGCTCATGCAGGCGCACACCATAAGCAATATTATCGTAAATCGACATCGGAAACGGCGTCGGCTTCTGGAACACCATGCCGACCCGTTTGCGCAGGTCGTTAAGATCGACATCCTTGGCCAGCGCATCTTCGCCGTCGATGAACAAATGGCCTTCGGCGCGTTGCCCCGGATAAAGCGAATACATCCGGTTGATCGTGCGCAACAGCGTCGATTTGCCGCACCCCGACGGGCCGATGAACGCCGTCACCAAGCCCTGATAAATGTCGAGCTGAATGTTTTTAAGCGCGTGAAATCCGCCGTAATAGAAATTGAAATCCTGAAAACGGATTTGCGCGGTCAGTGCTGTTTCTTGTATCTGCATCTTGGTATCTGCATCCTGGTCAAACCATTTTACGTCCGAAAAACATGCGGGCTGCGATATTGAGCGCCAGCACCGCCATCACAATCAGGAAAACACCCGCCCAGGCCAATCGGTTCCAGTCCTCAAACGGACTCATCGCGTATTTGAAAATCACCACCGGCAAACTCGCCATCGGCTTGTCGAGATCGGTGCTCCAGTACTGGTTCGACAGCGCGGTGAACAGTAGCGGCGCGGTTTCACCGGCAATTCGGGCAACCGCCAGCAGAATGCCGGTCATCACGCCCGCCAGCGATGCGCGCAACGTGACATACATAATCATGTGCCAACGCGGTGCGCCCAGCGCGAACGCCGCCTCGCGCAGACTCGACGGCACCAGCCGCAACATGTTTTCGGTGGTGCGCACGACAACCGGAATCACGATCAGCGACAACGCCAGCACACCCGCCCAACCGGAAAAATGACCTCGGTACGCCACGTAAACAGTATAGACGAACAAGCCGATGATGATCGACGGCGCGGACAACAACACATCGTTCATGAAGCGGATCACTTCGCCCAACCAGCCGCGTTGGGCAAATTCAGCCAGATAAATGCCGGAGAAAATCCCGACCGGCGTACCGATCAACGTCGCCAACCCGACCATCAGCAAACTGCCGACAATCGCATTGGCCAACCCGCCCTCGACTCCCGGCGGCGGCGTCATCTGCGTGAAAAGCGCCAGCGACAATCCCGACACGCCGAGGCTGAATGTTGTCCACAAAATCCACAATAACCAGAACAGTCCGAACGCCATTGCCAACAGCGACAGCCCCGTTGCCGCATAATTCACGAAGCGGCGGCGCCAGGCCAGCAAGGAAAACGTCAACGGTTTCATGTCCGCGTCCCTCCCGATTTGGCGAGCCGCATCAGCAGCAGCTTCGACAAACTCAGCACAATGAACGTAATCAGGAAAAGAATCAGGCCAAGCGTAATCAGCGCCGAAGTGTATAGCTCGCTTGACGCTTCGGTAAATTCATTCGCCAGCGCCGAGGCAATGCTGTTGCCGGGCAGGAAAAGCGAAAATCCCTGAAACGAATTGATGTTGCCGATCAGAAACGTCACCGCCATCGTTTCGCCCAACGCACGTCCCAACCCCAACATGATGCCGCCGGCGACCCCGACCCGCGTGTAGGGCAACACGACGTTCCACATCACTTCCCAGCGGGTCGAACCCAACGCATACGACGATTCTTTCAAAATTGCCGGCGTGACCTCGAACACATCGCGCATCACCGACGCAATGAACGGAATAATCATGATCGCCAACACAATGCCCGCCGACAAAATACCGATGCCGATCGGCGGCCCCGAGAACAACGCGCCGATCACCGGAAGCGGCCCCAATGTTTTTGCAAGTATCGGCTGAAAATACTCGGAAAAGATCGGCACGAACACCAGCAATCCCCACATGCCGTAAACGATACTGGGAATACCGGCCAGCAATTCGACCGCGATTCCCAGAGGTTTTCTAAGCCAGTTCGGCGCCAATTCGGTCAAGAAAAAAGCGATGCCGAAACTCACCGGAACGGCAATGAGCAGCGCCACAGCCGAAGTGACCAGCGTACCGTAAACCGGAATCAACGCGCCGAAGCGTTCCATCGGCGGATTCCACTCGGCCTGCCATAAGAACGACGCGCCGAAATGCTGGATGGCCGGCCAGGCGCCCCAGACCAGTGACACGATGATGCCCGAAAGCAACAGCAACGTCAGTAACGCAAACCCCTGCGTGACGCGGTAAAACAACATGTCGCCCCAGGCCGAACGTCGTCGCGTTAGCGCCCTCTCCTTCAAGGGGAGGGTTGGGGTGGGGATGGGGTTGTTTTGTTCCAAAGATACCATTAATAAATCGCTTTACCGGAAGCGTCCCTGATTTTTGCCCAAGACGCCTCAACCGCCTTGGTCAGCGATTCCGGCAACGGCGCATAATCCAGTTCACTCGCCATCTTGCCGCCGCTCCTGAACGCCCAGGCAAAATAATCCAGCGCCGCTTTTGCCTGCGTCGGTTTGTCCTGCTTCTGGTGCATCAGAACAAACGACGCGCCCGAAATCGGCCAGGTTTCCTCACCCGGCTGATCGGTCAAAACCTCATAAAACGATGCCGGGTCCCACTTCGCCCCCGCTGCCGCTGCGCTGAAAGCTTCTTCGGTCGGCGAAACAAATTGTCCCGCCGCGTTCTGCAACTGCACATACGCCATTTTCCCGAATTTGGCGTAAGCGGATTCGACATAACCGATTGAATTTCCGATCCGCAGCACGAACGCCGAAACCCCTTCGTTACCCTTGCCGCCCAGACCGACCGGCCATTGCACCGCCGTTCCTTCGCCGACATTCGCCTTCCAGTCGGCGCTGACTTTAGACAAATAACTGGTAAAAATAAATGTCGTCCCCGCGCCGTCCGAGCGACGCACCACCGCAATCGCCGCCGCCGGCAACTTCACATCGGGATTGAGCGCCGTGATGGCCGGATCGTCCCATCGCGTAATCCTGCCGAGATAAATATCGGCCAGCACCGGGCCGCTCAAGCGCAACTGGCCGCTGCCAATGCCTCTGATATTCACCACCGGCACCACGCCCCCGATCATCGTCGGAAACTGCACCAACCCGTTCTTTTCCAGATTTTCCGGCGTCATCGGCGCATCCGACGCGCCGAAATCAACCGTTTTCGCCTGAACCTGCCGGATGCCGCCGCCCGAACCAATCGACTGATAATTGATCCTGTGGCCGGTTTCCTTGCGGTAAACATCCGCCCACTTTGCGTACAGCGGCGCCGGAAACGACGCGCCCGCGCCGGTGACTTCGACAGGCTGAGCGCCCGCCTCCAGCGCAAAAATACCCGCCGCCAACACAAAACCGCCCGCCAAGCCTTGCTGCCATTTGCGCAACACCACAGCCTCCTCTGCCAAGAATCGGCATCACTCTAACAGCGGATTTTTACCGTTTTATTACAAGCCGGGTTTTGTTTCGCACCGTTTGGAAATACGGCGGAGTTGCGGCGTGGTTGGCGCCAATTTGCCGTTTCGATGTGCCGAAAGCACCCGCTTCGTGACACGAGAGCCTTCGGTGCCTCACATGCGGATCAGCGTTCCCGGATGACGTTTCGCTTATCCGGGCTTGCTTGATACCATGTAAACCATGGTTTACATTCATGGCGTGTTCAAAATCATCAAATCCGACGAATCATGAGAAAAATTCCGAAAGGCTTTAGCCGCTGGGATATCGTTGAATACCTCAAGACGGATGAAGACATGCAGGGTTATCTCGATGCTTGTTTTGAAGAAGACCCGGGCGACGGAAGCCTTGTTCGTGCGGCGCTTGGCGATATTGCCCGTGTGCGCGGCATGGCGCAGCTTGCCCGTGATACCGGTTTGGCGAGAGAGGGACTTTACAAAGCGCTTTCTACCGAAGGCAATCCGGAGTTTTCTACCGTGATGAGAGTGATTCAGGCACTTGGATTGAAGCTGCATGTTGAGCCTAACCATGCAGCACATGCCGGTTAATGCCGAGATAGTAGAGCGGTTTCGATGAGAGGGTCAGCGGCGCTTTCGCACCTTCTCGCAAGCCCTTACAAAGACCCAAACAACGAAAAGACAGCCGATAGATGGCACAGCGAGGCGGTCATAACGCCCCGCGTTATTGTCAGCACTATCGTCGGTAAGTCCGGGGTTTCCATCGACCCCTTGCATTGCATTGCCATGTCATGCCCGCCACCGCCGTTTTACGGTATCCTTTCATCTTGATCAAAGGAATCGCATCATGACTCATGACGAAAAACTTCTGAGTATGCCGTTAACCGACGCCGAGTTTGATGAGCTTGAGGCGTTTCTGACGTCGAGTGCCGTGCCGGAAGACTGCATGAATCTCGAAATGCTTGACGGCTATCTGACCGCGACGATCAGTTCGCCGCAGATGTTGATGCCTTCGCAATGGTTGCCGACGGTTTGGGGCGAAGATGTCGCGCACAGCGGCAGCGCGGTGTTTGCTTCCGCCGAGCAGGCGCAGCGAATCATGGAGTTGATTCTGCGTCACTGGTCCAGCATCAGCCAGACCTTGCGCGAGATGCCGACACGCTTCCATCCGGTGTTGTACTACCCGCCGGAAGAAGCGATGGGGACGGACATGCCGCACGAAGCTTCCGATTGGTGTCAAGGGTACATGATGGGTGTGCGGCTGTCCGAGGAGGACTGGATGCCGCTGTACGACTCGCAGGAAGCCAGCGACTGGATTTTCCCGATTGAGGCGCTGGCCTTCGGCCATCAGGAACCGGAATACGCCGAATGGTTCGAGGATGGCGAAAGGCGCGACAGTCTGGTCGATGAATTGCCGATTGCGGCGGTGCTGATTTTCCGCTTCTGGTTTGAACGTCAACAGAAAACATTGCCCAAACGAAACGAACCCAAGCGGCGCGGTTCAAAGGAAGCGCAAAAGAAGCATGCGCGGTTGCATTGATGGCAGGGATCAG
>JAITMH010000200.1 GCA_031277445.1 Burkholderiales bacterium | reverse complement strand
GCAGTTCGTTACGAACAAAGACAAATTACTCCCGAAGAATCGTTATAATCGCCCTTTGATGTGCCTGCGTTTTTTTCAAGCCGGTGCGCGTGAAGAAATGAAGATTGTTCAGATTTTTTTGTGGAGCGTTTTTTGAAGCCTCGCGGATTTTTACAGAGTTTGCGGCGGATAAGCGGCATTGCCGGTATCGCCATCATCAGCGCATTGTTGCTGATGCCGTTAAGCGCACGTGCGCAATTAACCATCGAAATCATCGGCGGCGCCGGTGCGGCATTGCCGATTTCCATCGTGCCGTTTGCCGGTGAAGCGGATTTTCCGTTGGGCATTTCAGGCGTGGTCGGCGGCGATTTGACGCGCTCCGGTCGTTTCCGGCAGGTCGATAGTGTCGGCATCGTGCCGCGCCCATCGACGGCGGAAGAAGTGAACGTCAGTATTTTTCGGGCGCGTGGCGCGGACGCCGTTGTTGTCGGCAGTATGCGCCCGATGCCGGACGGTTTGGTCGAGGTGCGTTTCGCGCTGGTCGATGCGGTCAAGCAACAAACGCTTTCCAACATGGTTTATGCGGTCACGCAACAGCAGTTCCGCGCCACCGCGCACAGGATCGCCGACGAGATTTACGAGAAGCTCACCGGCGAACCCGGTATTTTTTCAACGCGCATTGCTTATATTACGCAACAGGGAACGCAGCACCAGTTGCAGGTCGCCGATGCCGACGGCGACAATCCGCAAACGATTGTCACCTCAAAAGACCCGCTGATTTCGCCGCGTTTTTCACCGGACGGCAGCCGCATCGCGTATGTCTCGTTTGAAAACAGAAAGCCGGTGGTGTATGTGCAATCGCTGCTCGACGGCAAACGGCAGGCGGTCGCCAATTTCCGTGGCAGCAACAGCGCACCGGCCTGGTCGCCCGACGGTACGCAGCTTGCGGTCACGTTGTCGCGTGACGGCGGTTCGCAACTCTTTCTGGTTTCTGCTACGGGCGGCGGCGAACCGCGCCGACTGATGAGTTCACCGGGCATCGACACCGAATCGGCGTTCATGCCGGATGGACAGTCGCTTTTGTTCGCGTCGGATCGCGGCGGCACCCCGCAGATTTACCGCTTGTGGGTTGCCGATGGTCGCGTCGAACGGGTGACAATGGAAGGCGCTTACAATGTTTCGCCGAGGCCGTTGCCGGACGGAAGCGGTATGGTGTTCGTGCGCCGCGACAGTGGGCGCATGCAGATTGCCACGATGGATTTTCAGACGCGGCAGGTATTGGCGTTGACGCCGGGGCCGATGGACGAAAGTCCGGCGATTGCGCCCAATGGCCGCTATGTGCTTTACGCAGCGCGAAGCGGCGGTCGCAATGTGTTGGCTGCCGTGTCGATTGACGGCACCATCCGGCAGCGTATCGGTGCGCTTGCGCAACAGGTGCGTGAACCGTCCTGGGGGCCGTTGCTTTAAACTTCTCGTTTAACTTTTTCGTTTTTCTTTTTCAGCTCATTTTTCAGTAAACTTACGCGCATCGCGCTTTTTTATGGAGGTTGTATGTCTCGCTTGTTGAAATTCGTTTTTCTCGTTTTTGCCGTCGCCGCGCTGGCGGCATGCTCCTCGACGCCCGATGACGATGGTGCGCCGGTCGATGATCGCACGATAACGACCGGTAGCGGCGCTACCGGCGGCACCGATACGAGCGGCGCCACCGGCACGGACATTTCCGGCGCCGGCGTCGATGATGGACGCCGTGGCGCGCTGAATGACCCGGCCAATATCCTGTCGCGGCGCGGTGTTTTCTTCGCGTTCGACAGTTATGTCGTCGAAGATCAGTACCGGCCACTTGTCGAAGCGCATGCCCGTTATCTGGTGGGTCATCCTGCTGCCAGAATGGTGTTGCAGGGGCACGCCGACGAACGCGGTACGCACGAGTACAACATCGCGCTCGGCCAGAGACGCGCCGATGCCGTCAAGCGGATGATGATGCTGTTGGGCGCGAAGGAATCGCAAATCGAAACAGTCAGTTTCGGCAAGGAAAAACCGCGCAACCCCGGCCACGACGAAACCGCTTGGGCGGAAAACCGCCGTACCGACATTGTTTACGTCGGCGAATAAGCGTTTCTGTTGATGTCCCTGCCGGAATAGGTCGCTCATGAATCGTTTCTTCTCTGCCTCACGCGTTGCGCCGCTGTTCGCATCGTTGTTCGCGTTGCTGTTTGCCTTGTTGTCGTCCAACGCGTACGCTTTTTTCGACGACAAGGAAGCGCGCAAAAACATCGAGCAGACCAACGCCCGCCTGTTGCTCATCGAAACGCAACTGAACGAGCGCGTCACGGAACTGGAACAGCAAAAGAGTACGCAGGCCGTTCTGGAACTGTCCACGCAAATCGACGCCATTCGCAGCGAACTGGCGCAATTGCGCGGACAGATCGAAGTGTTGGCGTACGAACTGGGCGAGTCAAAGCGACGGCAACGCGATCTTTACACCGATCTCGACAGCCGATTGGCTCGTCTGGAGAGTGGTCAAATAAGTGGCCAGGCAAATAACCAAATGAGTAGCCCAACGAGCGGCCAGGTTTCGGGCGGCGCTGCCGAATCGGCAAGTCCGGCAGACGCAAACGACGAAGCCGCCGAACAGAGGGCTTACGACGCGGCAATGGAGCAGTTCAAGCGCGGCGATTACGCGGGTGCTGCTGCGGCATTCGCGGCGTTCACCGCGACGTATCCGCAAAGCCCGCTGGCGTCGTCGGCGCAATACTGGGTCGGCAACGCCCGCTTCGCGCAACGCGATTACAAAGCCACCATCGCTGCGCAAACGGAACTGCTGCAAAAATATCCGGACAGCCCCAAAGTGCCGGACGCGATGTTGAACCTCGCTTCGGCGCATGCCGAACTGGGCGACAGAACGACATCGCGCAGAATATTGCAAGACATCGTTAACCGATACCCAGACTCGGACGCGGCGGCCAAGGCGCGGCAACGGTTACGGTGATCAGGGGCAAAGGCTTTTTAACCACGAAAGACACGAAAAGCACGAAAATGTTATAGCACCGAGGCTTGGAGTTCGCTTCCCCTCACGGCGCATGTCAAAGATTGCGTTCCGAATACGATAGCGTTTGCCTTTAAAAAGATTTTTTTCGTGACCTTCGTGTTTTTCGTGGTTAAAATTTCCTTATGCGCAGCATCGCCTCCCGCCTGATCACCTGGCAACGCCGCCAGGGTCGCCACCATCTGCCCTGGCAGAACACCCGCGACGCTTACCGGATATGGCTTTCCGAAATCATGCTGCAACAAACGCAAGTGACCACCGTCACCGGATACTACGTGCGTTTCATGCAAAACTTCCCGACAGTGCAAACACTGGCCGCCGCGCCTTTAGCCCGTGTGCTTGAACACTGGTCGGGACTGGGTTATTACCGACGCGCACATCACCTGCACGCAGCCGCGCAAAACATCGTCAACAATTACGGCGGCGTTTTCCCCGACACACAAGAGCAGTGGATGGCGCTGCCCGGCATAGGCCGTTCGACCGCCGCCGCCATTACCGTTTTCGCGTTCGGTCACCGCGCCGCGATACTCGACGGCAATGTGCGCCGCCTTCTTGCGCGTCATCGCGGCGTTGAAGGATTCACGGGATTGCCCGCTGTTGAAAAAACACTGTGGGCGCTCGCCGAACAATGGCTGCCCCGAAAAAATCTTGAAGCCTATACACAAGGATTGATGGACCTCGGCGCACAAATCTGCACACGCAACAAACCGCAATGTGCGCAATGTCCGTTGCGTTCCGATTGCGTTGCCCATCATCAAAACCGCGTCCATGAATTGCCGACACCGCGCTCCGGCAAAACGCCGGTGCGCCGCGACTTCTGCCTGCTGCTATTGCGCCGGAACGGGCGCATTTTGCTCGAAGCGCGTGCGGATCGGGGCATCTGGTCTGGTTTGTGGAGTTTTCCCGAATGCGATATTGGCGACAAACTCGCTGCGCTGATCCGGGAGCGTTGGGGACTGACGCTGATTGCAAAGACCGCCCAGCCGGTCATGATTCACAAATTAACGCACCGCACCCTGCACATCACACCGATATTGGCCACCGTGCGTGGCCGCCTGCACAATACGACAGCGCTTGAAGCGCGTTTTTTATCGCTGACCGAAGCCCGCCAATGCGCTTTGCCGACACCGGTTCGTCGGCTGCTGGCGCAAGAAAAATTCTTTTCTGCAACATGAGCCGCGTCCTGCTCCCCTCTCCCGCTTGCGGGAGAGGGTGGTTTGAAGTCCTCCCCTTCAAG
>JAITMH010000199.1 GCA_031277445.1 Burkholderiales bacterium | reverse complement strand
GTCGTGCCTTTCGGGGTCGCAACAGCGACGTCCCAGGCAACGTTGCCCGAAGTCAGATCGACGGCCATCAATCGGCCTCCGGCGGTACCGAAAAACAGTCCGCCACGGCTGGTGACTGCGCCCTGTGTGTTGCGCACAATCAGCGGCGGCACGTTGCGCTGCAACATCCACTTGGCAGTTCCGTCGTTGCCGTCAAGACCATGCATGCGGTTATCGGCGGTTTCGACGGCGACAATACCGTCCGCCACAGCCGGTGGCGCAATGACTTCGCTGGATACTTTTACGCGCCACAGCGGTTTGCCGCTGGTGTCGAAGGCAAGAACTTCACCGGCGGGTGTGCCGACTGCGATCATCGTGGTGTCTGCGCCGGGACCGGCAGAAAGCGGTGTGTTAGCGTCGATGCGCCACAGCGTCCGACCCGTGTCGATGTCAAGGCCGGTGATCTGGCCTCTGCGCGAAGCAACGTAAACGGCATTACCGGCAATCGCGGGCGCAAAACCCAGCGCGGCATCGCCGGCGTTCGCTCTCCAGGCGACCGTGACCGGCGCGACGGGCGCTGCGTCGGCAAGCTTCGGCGGCTTTTTGTTGCTTGAGGAGCAACCGGCGACCAGCACAACAGCCGTCACCAGAAACCACGGAAAAACGCGTGAAATTTTGGTCATGGCGTTATTTCTTCCGGCGCGACGGGGTTGACCGGACCGCCCAGACCGTCGAGTTTGATCTGGACAACGTTACGGTAAGGGTTGTCAACTTTCAAAAGCGCGGACTGATAAGCGGCGCGTGCTTCGTCGCGGCGACCTGCGCCGAGCAGCGCATCGCCGCGAGTATCGGAAAACAACCCTTCGAAGGCCGGACTGTGTTTGGCGTCAAGCGTGCGCAGCGCATCGTCGAATTTCTGTTCTTCGATCAGCGTTTCCGCCAGCCGGTAGCGGGCGATGTCTTTGAGGTCGCTCTCCGAAGCGCGGTCGATCACCCACTGCAATTGCGCTTGAGCGCCTGCCTTGTCGCCGTCGATCCAAAGCGATTCGGCCATGAGGAGGGCGGCGCGTGGGGCATAGCCGGTGCTGCCATAACCGGTGGCCAGTTGCGCCATGGCTTCCTTGGCGCGGGAGTCGTCTTTTGCGCGCACTGCATCGCTGACGGTGAAATACAACGTCGAAGCGCTGTTCGCCTGTTGTGCTTTCCACTCGCGCCAGCCAAAGGTGCCAGCCATTACCAGGACGGCGGCGACGGCAATGAGGGTAACATGGCCACCCCATTCCTTCCACCATGCCTTGATGTCTTCCAGTTGTTCCTGTTCTTGATGATCGTACACAGCCATGCTTGAAATCCTTTTTTTGAAAATGCTAAACAACGTATTTTATACGGCAACGGCGGCCAGCCAAGCGATTAAACCATCAATCGGCACGGTTTGTTGCTCATGGCCGGTTTCGCGCAGCCATTTTACCGTGACTGTATGGTCGCGTGCCTCATCTTCAGCCAAAATGAGTGCAAAACGGGCGCCGCTGGCATCGGCTTTCTTCATTTGAGACTTCATGCCGCCGCCACCGGCATGAAGCACGATATCATGACCGGCGTCCCGCAGCGTTTCCGCCAGCCGCCAGACGAGCGCCGTGGCGGCGTCGCTCTGGTGCACCAGATAGGCGAGGGGCGCGGGCGCGGCTTTTTGCTCATTTTCGCGCAACAGCAACACCAGCCGCTCCATGCCAGCGGCAAAACCGCAGGCGGGGGTCGGTTTGCCGCCTAACGACTCGAACAAACCGTCATAACGACCGCCACCGGCCACCGTCCCCTGTGCGCCAAGCCGGTCGGTGACCCATTCGAACACGCTGCGGTTGTAGTAATCCAGGCCGCGCACCAGGCGTGTGTCAATCTCGTAAGCGATACCGGCGCGATCAAGCCATTGCCGCAAACCGTCGAAATGGGTACGTGCGTCCGTCCCCAGTTGTTCGAGCATGCGCGGTGCGTCTTCAATCACGGACTGCATCGCGGGATTTTTGGAGTCGAGAATACGCAGCGGGTTTGTTGATAAACGTCGTTGCGCGTCATCGTCGAGAACGTCAACGCGATGCGAAAAATAAGCGGGCAGGGCTTCGCGGTAAGCGCGGCGGTCGGCAGGATCGCCAATCGAATTGATTTTGAGCGTAACGCAATCTTCGATTCCAAGCGCTTTCCACAACCGCGCCAGCAATACGATTTGTTCGGCGTCAACGTCCGGGCCTGCAAAACCCAGCGCCTCAAGATTGAGTTGATGAAACTGCCGATAGCGGCCTTTCTGTGGTCGCTCGTGGCGGAACATCGGGCCGTGCGTCCAGACCCGTTGCGGGCGTTCGTAGGTGAGGCTGTGTTGAATCGCGGCACGCACGATACCGGCGGTGGCTTCGGGGCGCAGCGTCAGACTTTCGCCGGAGAGTTTGTCCTCGAAAGAATACATTTCTTTTTCGACGACATCGGTGGCTTCGCCGATGCTTCGTACAAACAACGGCGTCGGTTCGACGACCGGCATTCGCAGAAAGCGGTAACCGTATTGCTCGAACACCCGCCGTGCGGTGTCTTCCAGATGCAGCCACAGCGGCGCGTCGTCCGGCAGAATGTGGTTCATGCCGCGGACGGCTTGAAGTGTACCCCGAGTCGATGGAGTTGTATCATTCATGCTTTTTTCCCTTGCTGCCGTAGTTCGTTTGTACATAATCGTCAATGATGGATTTAAATTCTTCGGCGATGCGCTCGCCGCGCAAGGTCACGCTTTTCTTGCCGTCGATAAAAACCGGCGCGACCGGTGCTTCGCCTGTGCCGGGCAGCGAAATACCGAGGTTGGCCATTTTCGATTCGCCGG
>JAITMH010000193.1 GCA_031277445.1 Burkholderiales bacterium | reverse complement strand
GCCTTGCGCATCACGCGGTCTTTGTCGTCGCCGAAGTCGGTGGTGCGCAACCACAAAGCGCCGTCCTGTTCAAACGTGTGTCCCGATGCAATAAGTTTTTGCACGGTCGATTCGACGCGACCATCGGTGTACAACGAGCTTTCGAGAGAGTAATGATCGAAACGCACACCGAACGCTTGCAGGTCGGTGTCTTGCTCCTGACGCAACGCGGCAACGGCGAAGCAGCGCACGCTGTCGAAATCGTCAAGATCACCGGCGTTTTGATCCAGAAAATTCCGGGCAATCTCGCGGATGTATTCGCCGTGATAACCGTCTTCGGGAAACGCAACGGTTTCACCGCGCCATTCGCGTGCGCGTGCCTGCACCGACAACGCCAAGTTGTGAATCTGCTGACCGGCGTCGTTGTAGTAAAACTCACGCGACACATCAAAGCCCTGCGCCGAGAGCAGATTGGCGATGGCGTCGCCCAGCGCCGCTTGACGCCCGTGCCCGACATGCAGTGGGCCGGTCGGGTTGGCCGAGACAAATTCGATGATGACACGTTGGCCGCAACCACCTTTACCGTGACCGAAGCGGGCGCCCTCATCGAGAGCGCGACGGATGATGGAAGCGCGTGCTTCCTGCGTCAAAAACAGATTGAGAAAACCGGCGCCGGCGATTTCGTGACGCGCAACGTGCGGCGAGGGCGGCAAGGCGTTTTGCAGTTGTTGCGCCAACTCGCGTGGATTTTTTTTCAACGCACGCGCCAACACCATCGCAGCGTTACACGCATAGTCGCCGTGCGCCGCCTGCTTCGGGCGTTCAACGACGATACCGGCGCAAGCGCTGTCGTCGGCTTCCGGCGCGACACGTTTGACTGCCGCCAGCAGCCACTCTCTTAACTCGGTTCTCAAATCCTTCACGCGCACTCGCCGGAGATTTCAAAAGAAGGGATTATACCTTTGCTGAGGCTGAATCTTTCAGAACTTTAGGGCTGCGATTTTGCTACGCGCCACCCCAGCCTTCGGGCTGTCAGGTGTCGGAATAATGATTCCAGAGATGCTCGTTACTCCGCATGAAGGAAATTACGGCCATCCGGCGATCTCCGTCATCTTCGTACTCTGTTTGCACTGACTTGTACGCAGATTCTGCCGCATCGGTATCGTCGGGTGATGCTTCGCAGGAGGCAAGCGCGGCCCGCAATGCCTGAGCTTCTTTGGTAAAGCCTATTTTCCGGTACGCAGAAATGGCCAATGGAAGTTCAGCAACGCCAGCGTTTGTGAGGGCAGTCCATCCATCGCAATCGTATCCATCTTCAAGGCTAAATATGGGCCATAGGATATGTAATGCTTCCGGAAGGTCGCGAAGGTTTTTGGTATCAAGGCCACCCAACTCCATGGAAAACACACATGGCAGGTAGTTCAGAAAGTCATAATAAAGGTCATCATCCAGTTTCCAGAACTCCAGCGGGAATGGGTTGTTGGTTCGCCGGTCCGGGTAAAAGTTATACATGTACTCACGCAGTGCTTTTAGAACCCGTATTGTTTGCTCAATATTGTGATGATTTGCCATGTTGACACCTTTAATGTTTGAGGAGGTTCTCAAATCCTTCACGCGCACTCGCCGGAGATTTCAAGAGAAGGAATTATACCTTTGCTGTTGAGCTTATCAGGAATCAGGAATCAGGGATCAGGGATCAGGGATCAGAAAAGCGTCTCACGCGAAGGCGCGAAGAAAAATTCCCCTCTCCCGCTTGGCGGGAGAGGGCGGTGGGGAGGAGGTTCTCTGGATGCTTCGCTTCGCTCGCAATGACGCTGTTCTTTTTCGCGTCTTCGCGTGAGATGGTTTTTCTTTGCGCTCTTTGCGTTCTTTGCGGTAAATTTTTTCGTGCCTTTCGTGTCTTTCGTGGTTAAAAGCTTTTTTCTCCGCGCCTCCGCGTGGGAGGGTGGTTTTCTGATCCCTGATCCCTGACCTCTGATGCCTGACGGACTATATCTGTAAAGGGTCGACATCAATCGCCCAGCGCACCTGTTTTGTCCGTAGCGCGCCGAGTATTGGCCGCCAGACCATCAGGAAATGTTGCAACGCACGGCGATCATCGCTCTGGATGACGATTTGGGCGCGGTGATAACCGGCGCGTCGCACCAGCGTTGCCGGAACGGGCGGATAAATGCGGACAGCGTTGTTCGGGTTGTCGAGCTTGAGCGCCCGTTGGTGCGCGTCGCGTAAAAAAGTATTGAGGATGTGGTCGTCACGCGCTTCGGCGGCAAGCAGAGCCAGCGCCGAGAACGGCGGTAAATGAGCGGCGCGGCGCTCGTCGAGCAGGACGTTTGCAAAGGCATCGTAGTCGTGACGAACGAGGGTTTCGTATAGCGGGTGGTTCGGAAAATCGGTCTGGACGATGACTTCACCGGCAAGCGCGCTGCGACCTGCCCGTCCCGCGACCTGATGCAAAAGCGCGGCCAGCCGTTCGGTGGCGCGGAAGTCGGCGCTGTACAGCGCGTTGTCGGCGCCGAGTACGCCCACCAGTGTGACACGCGGAAAATCGTGTCCTTTGGCGAGCATCTGGGTGCCGATCAGGATGTCAATTTGCTGGTCGGCGATCTGGCGGTGAAACGCGCCGAAAGCATGGCGGCGTCGGGTGCTGTCGCGGTCGATGCGGGCAATGCGGGCGTTCGGAAACGCCTGCGCCAGCGCGGCTTCGAGTCGCTGGGTGCCGTGACCGCCGGGCAAAAGATCAAGATTGCCGCACGAGGGGCAAAGTCTCGGCACTTGTTGCGCGTGACCGCAGTGGTGGCAGCGCAAGCGCGCCGGTTTGGTGTGCAGCACGAGACGCACGGAGCAGTGCGCACATTGTGCTTCCCAGGTGCAGGCGTTGCATTTGAGCGACGGCGAGAAACCACGGCGATTGATGAAGATAAGCGATTGTTCGTGACGGGCGAGCCGTGCTTCAATCGCTTCCCATAACAGCGGCGCGATGCCCTGGCGGTCGTTGTCGGAACTGCTTGCACGATCACTAAAACGGTTTTGGTTTAAGTGGACATATGCTTGCGAAGGTGCGCCGTGCCCTGCTCCCCTCTCCCCTTGTGGGAGAGGGGTTGGGGGAGAGGGGGGAAATAATGACCACTCCCCCTCTCCCGCCCCTTCGGGGCACCCTCCCCCGCCAGGGGGGAGG
>JAITMH010000189.1 GCA_031277445.1 Burkholderiales bacterium | reverse complement strand
GCGGGCGGGGGTTTGTTGCGGGCGGGACGCCCGCGCTCCCAGAACCGTCATTCTGCGCGTAGTCGCAGAATCCATCCAAACGCTGGGATTCGCTACGCTCATCACCAGCCTACGATTCTCCGCTTCGCGCAAACGATCATTTTTTCGTGGCTTTCGTGGTTAAAGATTTTTCTTTGCGCTCTTTGCATTCTTTGCGGTTAAATTTTTTTCGTGCCTTTCGTGTTTTTCGTGGTTAAAGCTTTTTTCTCCGCGTGAGACACGAGGGCAGGTTTAAAATCTCAACGCCGCCAACGTCTCCGGCTTCGCCTTAAGCGCCTGCGGTGTTGTCAATTCAAAAGAACGTCTCTTTTCCCAGCGTTCCAACTTCGCCAAGGTACCGCTGGTTGCCTTTTCTTCGATGCGTTCGGGCAATCTGAAACACACATACGACAAGCCCAGCGCCAAACACAGATCGGCCATCGAAACACTTGAAGCCTCATTCTCGGAGGGCGCATAAAAAACGTTGTCTATTCCAGCCAACGCCCTGCCGATGCCCGCTTTGCTGCGCACATACAATTAACAAATCTCAGGCTGGGCGACGAAGCGCTGCAAAACAACGCTGCGAAAAGACATCTCCATCAGCGTTTTCCCTATCGAAAAACGATGCAAGTCGTCAACATCGCACCATTTGACGGCAGTGTTTTTCTGACACCGCCCGAGCAGATATTGGCAGATGAACAGGCTTTCAAAAATCGCCTGCCCCGACTCAAGCGTCAACGTCGGCACCGTAGAAAACGGATTGACCTCGGTCAGCGAATCGGGCGATTCCCAGGGATCAATCCAGTGAAGCTGAATGTCTTCTATTCCCGTCTCCAGCGCGGTGACCAGAACGAGGCGCGCAAACGGGGAAGTGTCGTTCAAATAAAGTTGCATGGTTCTCTCCTTTCTGGAAACCGCGCCATAGCTTCGCTATTCGGCAACGTCCATCACGTTTCGGCATAAATTATACTACAAACACATCATACGCAAACTTGCCGATCAACACCAGCATCAAAATGAGAAGAAGAATCCGAATAACCACAACGCCGAAACAAATTTCCGAAGCCATCGGAAACATTTTAGTCACAAAGAGCGTAATATAACAGGGTTCATCTGTGCGCATCGGGCGCCAGAGCTATTGAGGATTGCCGCATGTCTTTTAACGAGCTTCATTTCCGCCGCGCCTGCCCCGCCGATTACCCGGCGCTCGAAACCCTGCTCAACGCGCTTTACATCGGCAACCTGAGCGCCGACGAAGCCCGTGCGCACGGTTTTCTGGCAACCCCTTTTACGCAAGCGCAAATCGCCATGTTCAACGAAGGGCTGGGCGCATTGGTGGCCGTTGAACATGAAACCGTACTCGGCTTTCTGGGGTTAATGGAAAGCGACCCGCCTTTTGCCCCTCCGGTGCTGCAGGCCATGACCGCCGCGATGCGCCAGACCACTTTCGAAGGTCAACCGCTTTCCGCCTGCAAGCCGTTTCTTTTCGGTCCCATTGCGATCCCGCGTCACGCACAGGGGCGTGGCATTTTTCGTGGGCTGTATCGGGCCATGTGGGATTTTCTCGACCCGTCCCGCTATGAGTTGGGACTCGCTTTCATCAATCAGGACAACCACCATTCGCTCACCGTTCACCAGCAAGCGTTGGGCGTGACCGTGTTGGCGCCTTTTATGTGCGGTGATGAGGCTTACTGGTTGATCGCGTACCGGAGGCCTGTTGCTAACCCTTGATCGCTTTATAACGCAGATTCTTTCACCGCCCTCGGAAACACCGCGTCTTTAGCATGAAAGATGTCGCAATAAGCCACGAATGCGGTCAACGCTCCCAGACTGATCAGGAACGGCGTAATCAGCAGTTCCATCCCCCATATCAAGAACGGAAGAAGCACCAGCATGCCTCCTTCGCCACCGAGTCCCAAGGCGAGTAACACTGATGCCAGCGCAACCATCACGACGCCCAACACCATTCCGATGGCAAAGCAGCCGACGAGTGGAACCAACAACCAAACCGACAGCGCCCGCCAGTTGATCAGCGAAGCGCTCAGACTGCTCCGCATAGCTCCCACGACGCCCGCGTGTTGAAACACTACCAGCATCGGCGCCAACCAGACCGCAAACCAAACCAGCGTTCCCAATACCGCTAAAACGAACAGCGCCAGCCACAGATGCGAAGATGTAAAAAACGCCAGTGTTGCCACCGGATCGTTTTTCTCGCTGAGACTTTTCAGTTCCGCTGCGAAGTCGCCCCCCAGCATCGCGAGGAAAATAAAAACAGCGATCCCCGCCAGTATCACCATCGCGACGCCAACGCCCATGAGTGTTTTTACATCGGCCTTGAATCCGCTGAACAGGTGCGAAAATTTCGGCGTTCCGCCGCGTGCTTGTGTCCAACCGGCTGCCACAAAGCCCACGACGAAACATGGTATGAGGGCGTAAAGCAGCAGAAGGCCGAGGATGCCTATCCAGGCGCTGGCGGCTGTCATCGCTGTAAACAGTAAAAACAGCGCGGCCATAATAACCAGATAGCCAAGCCCGATTCCATACCAGGGGACGGGCGCTTCCCTGACCATCCGAAAAGCTTCGACCCACCACAGCCAACCGCGTTCGGTGGCACAACAGGTAATGGTTTGGGTATTCGCTTGAGTGTGTGGTTCAGACATTGACATCTTACAACTCCCGTGTCGGCCAGGCGGGCAACAGCTTCGCACGCTGGCGCAGGATTCGTTCAAAATGCGCGGGGTTGTGAGCATGAACCAGCGAACCTTCACGCGGCAAATGGTAATCGTAAAGCCGCGACAACCAGAAACGCAACGCTCCGGCACGCAACAGCAACGGCCATCGGGCTTTCTCGTCATTCGTCGGTGTGCGAACGCTCTGATAAGCGTCAAGCATCGCGGCAACTCGCAGCGGGTCGAGATCGCCGATGGCCGGATCGGCGATACACCAGTCGTTGACCGCAATCGCCAGATCGTAGCCAAAGGCGTCGGTCGCCGCAAAACCGAAGTCGATGATGCCTCCGATGCGCGTTCCTTCCGGATCGTCGAACAGCACGTTGTCGCGGAACAGGTCGCCGTGAATCGCGCCGCACGGCAACTGCTCAATGCCGCCGTCGCGCACTGCCGCCATTTCGGAATCAAGCAACTGCTGTTGCGCTTTCGATAAAAACGGCCACACTGCCTGCGCCGCCATGTCGCGCCAGTCCTGCCCTCGTGAGCTGGCCAAAGTTTTCGGATAATCAGCGACGGCCAGATGCATCCGCGCCAGCACTTCGCCAATCACCACGCAATACGCTGCTGTCGGCATCAGTTGCGGCGCACCGGCAACGCGGGCGATCAGTCCGGCCGGTTTGTCGTTCAGCATCGAAAAGTAACGACCCTTGTAATCCGCTTCGGGCATCGGCACCGGCAACCCCGCTTGTGCCAGATGCGCCATTAAGCCGAGGTAAAACGGTAAATCGGCAGCGGGCAAACGTTCGTAAAGTGTCAATACGTAGTCGCCGATTTCCGTGGTGACAAAGTAATTGGTATTTTCGATACCGGCAGCAATCGGCGTTTGTATCCGCAAAGCGCCGACTCTGTAACGCTCAAGCCAAATCGACAATTCCTCAGCAGTGACATTGGTGTAAACAGACATACGCTCTCATAGCGCCGACACTCGTCGGCAAAAATAACTTGTTCTATCGCGTGTTACCGCTGTGCATTACCAGGAAAAAATCTGCCACATCGGTACGCGCAAACCGCTGTCCAGACTGTCGCGGCGCACATACGTTCCGGCAACGCCGTTGACGGGCACCAGATAATACACCGTCCCGACCTTGGACGTGACCCTGATGTAGCGAATGACGCCGTTGACCCGCACTTCCTCGTGCATTTCGTCGCCGCGCTCGATGATGGTCACCTGCGGTTCCAGGTCAGGATCGCCCTCTATGGGGTTGACCTGTTCGGGCGGACGCACCCTGTCTGCGGCGCGTTCATTGATCATCTCCGGTGGCGGCGGCGCGACTGCCGGTGTGACCGGTTCCGCAGCAGCAAGCGCAGGGTGGATAAGGCCGAAGGCCGCAATCCACCACAACAACCTGAAAGCGCAAAATCTTTCGCCCTTGCGATGTCCATGAATCAAAACTCCCTCCCCCGCTTGCGGGGGAGGGTTGGGGAGGGGGCAGGTCTGCGCACCATAGACTGATTTGAGTACGATTCCCCCCATCCCCGTTTGCAAGAGAGGAGTGTGCATCATTGATTTAACAGAAACCATTTCGTCTCTCTCCCCCTCCCGCTCTGCGGGAGAGAAGGTATCTTTGTATTTTAACATCATGCTTTTCAGGGTCACGATTCCGGCGTTGGCCTGGAGTTCGCCTCGTAGAAATCGAAGATCGCTTTAACGATGTCGTCCGGCTCTTCAATGATTTGCAAGATGTCCAGTTCCTCCGGCGCAACCATCCCCCAATCCACCAACGGCCCTCGCATCCAGTCGAGGAATCCGCGCCAGAATTCTCCGCCA
>JAITMH010000210.1 GCA_031277445.1 Burkholderiales bacterium | reverse complement strand
TTCGTGTGCCGAGACGGGCGACTTGCCAAGCGGCGGTATGGGCGGCGCGTATTTCGTCCGGCGTGAAACCACCTTCGGGACCGATCATCAGGAAGGCGTGTGTCGGCATCGGCGAGTGCGTTCGAGCGTTGCGCAACGCGTCGGGTAAAGTTTGTTGGGCGTCGGCATTCAGAAGAAAGCGCAACGCAGGTGTATCGTCGGCAGCGGTTTTTAGAACGGCGTCGAAAGTGACGGGCGGCGACAGGCGCGGCAATCGGTTTTGCCCGCTTTGTTCGCAGGCGCTGACGATTACGGCTTGCCAATGTTCGGAGCGGCGTTTTTGCCGAGCGTCGTTCAACCGCGTGTTGCTGTGTTCGCTGTAAAACGGCAAGAAAGCAGCCGCGCCGAGTTCGACGCCTTTTTGTAGTGCCCAGTCCATTCGTTCGGCGGCAGTGACTGCGAGCGCCAGCGTCACGGGGAAGGAGGGCGGAGGCGTCGGTGGTTGTCGGCTTTCGACACGAGCGAATGCCCGACGCTTGTCGATTCCCGTCAGCGTGACGCGCCAGGCATTGCCGTTGCCGTCGAACAGGGTACAGGCGTCGCCGCTCTTGAGACGGCGCACGCGAACGGCGTGATGAAAAACGGCGTCGGGCAGGCAAATTTCCTGTCCCGGCGTTATTTCTTCCGGAGAAGTTTCAAAAAAGAAACGGGGCATTGCGGTATCGTACCGCAGAAAGTTTTAACCGCAAAGAACGGGGGCAGGTATCAGAGGTCAGGAATCAGGGATCAGAAAAGCGTCTCACGCGAAGGCGCGAAGGCGCGAAAAAAAAAAAGCCCCCTCTCCCGGCCTTCGGCCTCCCTCTCCCGCGAGGGGAGAGGGTTTGTTCTTCTCCGCGCTCTCCGCGCCTCCGTGCGAGATGATTTTCTGGATTGCTTCGTCGCGTTCACTCCTCGCAATGCCGCCGACTTTTCTTCGCGGCTTCGCGTGAGATAAAACGATTCCCGGTTCTGCGACTTCGCGCAGAATGACGCGCTTCGCTTGCCCAGGCTCCTCGCTCCTCGCAACGCCAACTTTTCTTTGCGCTTTATGCGTTCTTTGCGCTTCATCCAATATCAAGGAGGCTGAAAAATACGGTTACGCGGTATTCTCTGCCGACCGATATAATGGCGCATGATGTGGAGGCAGTAAAAGCAATGGCAAGTAAAATGAAATGGCGCTGGTGGCGGATTTTTTTTGTGGTTTGTCTGGCGACAGGATCGGCTGGGGCAGGTGCGGTGTCGGCGACGTTTCCGGAGGCTTGGAAGGAGGCGTTGCAACAGGTCGGTGTGCCGGAAAGTGCGGTGGCCGTGGCGGTGCAGGAAGTCGGCGCGGCAAGGCCGGTGTTGATGCACCGCGCCGATGCGTTGATGAATCCGGCGTCGGTGATCAAGTTGGTGACGACGGCGACCGCGCTTGATTTGCTGGGCGCCGATTACCGCTGGAAAACCGAGGTGTATCTTGACGGCACGCTGGCCGACGGCGTGTTGCACGGCAATCTGGTGCTCAAGGGTTATGGCGACCCCAAGATCACGATTGAGCAATGGCAGGCGTTCATGGAGCGCTTGCGTCAGGCCGGGTTGACACAGGTGACCGGCGATCTGATTGTTGACCGTTCTTTGTTTTCATTACCGGCGCACGATCCTTCTGCATTCGACGGGGAACCGTTGAAGCCGTACAACGTCGGGCCGGACGCGCTGCTGGTCAGTTTCAAGGCGGTGCGTTTTGAGTTTGCGCCGCCGACATCGAAAAGCGGCAAGACGGCACAAGTGACTGTCGAGCCGCCCTTGGCGGGGATAAAAATACCGGCGTTGCCGACGCTGAACAACAAGCGTTGCGGGGATTGGTTGGGGGAGTTGAAACCGAGGTTCAACGATAAGGGCAGTCAGACGGAAGTTCGTTTCGGCGGGAGTTTTCCCGGACGGTGCGGTGCGCGTGAAATGTACGTGGCGCTGTTCGATGTGCCGCATTTTGTTCATGGGATGTTTACGCATTACTTCGCCGAAGCGGGAGGGCAGTTCAGCGGCAATGTGCGCGAAGGCAACGCGGCGGGAACGCCCTGGCTGGTGTTCGATTCGTTGCCGCTGTCGGAAATCGTTCAGGACATCAATAAGCGTTCGAACAATGTGATGGCACAGCAAGTATTTCTGACGCTGGCGTCGCTGCAAATGTTGCCGCCGTACACACGCGGTGGTGCGCGGCTGGCGATGGCGGAATGGCTGAAAACGAACAGGATCGACATGAATGGATTGTTCGTTGAGAACGGTTCCGGCTTGTCGCGTGATGTGAGGGTCAGCGCACAAGGCTTGTTGAATCTCTTGTTGTACGCGCAGCAAGCGCCCTGGCGTGATCTTTTCTTCGACTCGCTGCCGCTGGCGGGTGTTGACGGTACGCTGAAATACCGTTTTCACAAGAGCGCGGCGTACAATCAAGCTTATCTCAAGACGGGACTTCTGGAGAACACGCGGACGCTGGCCGGCTATGTTGACGATTTTCAGGGGCGTCGTTACGCGGTTGTGGTTCTGCTGAACCACACCAACGCGAAGCGAAGCGCTTCGGCGATGGACGCGATTGTCGAAGGTATTTACCAGGGTGTGTTTTACCAGAAGGCGTTGACGCCACCACCACAGGCGGCAAAAGCGGTGCATCAGGGGGGCTTTTGATTTGCGTCATCGTATCTTATTGTAGACAAACAAGAAAAAGCAGTGGCAATTCACAAAGTTAGCGCACATGAGGTTTGCCCCAAAGGGGCGCAATGTGAGTAACCGTCGGTGGAGCGAGCGCAGCGAGCGAAACCGGCGGCTTCAGACACTCTCTGCGGCCAGCCCTGCAAGGGCTGAACAAAGCGCGAATTCAGCCCTTGCAGGGCTGGTAGGTAGATGGGATGGCTATCCGCCGGTTCCGCGCTCGCGTTGCTCGCGCTCCACCGACGGTTACTCACATGACGCGCCTGCGGCGCTGGCTGTTCACAAAGTTAGCGCATATGCTCCCTTCGGGGCACCCTCCCCCGCCAGGGGGGGGGAGGGGAAAAAGTGTGCATGCTTGAACAGAAACCGCTCTAAACCGAAAGACTTGTTTATAATAAAGATATTGTCTCCGGCACCGCTCGGGGCATTACAACAAGGAATTTTTCTTAAGCGCTTTTTTGGAGATTGAATATGTCGCGTCCTTTTCCTTCTGAAAAATTGGTAGATGATTTCTCGACGGTATTGAGCGAAGCCGAAAGTTTGTTGCACGATGCGGCGTCGGAAACCGGCGAGAAAGCGCGTGATCTGCGCCAGCAAGTCGAAGCCAAACTGGCGACGGCCAAACTGCGTTTGCAGGAAGTAGAAGGGCAATTGGCCGACCGTGCGCGTATTTGTGCGCGTGCGACGGACGATTTTGTCCATGAGCATCCCTGGCAGGCAGTGGGCGTTGGCGCGGCCATCGGGCTTGTCATTGGGCTTCTGATCAGCCGCCGCTAAACGGTTCCTTTTAACCGTTTCATTTTGAACGGGGGGACACATGAGCGACGAACTGGGACGCTTGCCGGAAGACACGTCCGTTGATTTTCGCCCGGCGAAAAGCGTGCGTGAAGAACTGGCGCACATGGGGACGGCTTTTTCCGCGTTGTTGAGCACACGTCTCGAACTGGCGCGGCTCGAATACATCGAGGCGCGTCGGCAGACGGCGAAACAACTGACGCTGATGACGCTGGCAGTCATTTTTCTTTGGGCGGCGTTCATCGTTGCCAATGTTCTGTTGGTCGTCTGGTTTTGGGATACGCCGCACCGTATCGAAGTGTTGCTCTGGATGACCGGCGTCTATTTTGTTTTCGGAATGCTGGCGCTCTGGCGTTTTGCGGTAGCGCGGAAACGCGCTTCCAAACCGTTCTCTGCAACGCTGGCCGAATTTGAAAAAGACCGGCACTGGTTAGCGATGGGCTTCTCGCCCAAACCCCAACCCCCTGCGCCGGAAAAGGCGGAACGCGATGGCGACTAACAGAATCTCCTTCGAAGACCGCAAGGCGCTTTTGCAGGCGCAAAGCGAACTGAACCGCCTGAAAATCGCCGTTTCGTGCCGTGCGCTGCGCGACACCGTGATGCCCCGCGTCGATGATTATCGTGACGAAAAGAAAAGCGTTGTCGGTATCGGACTGCGGGTTTTACTGATGGTGCTCGGAGCCTCCCGCGCCAAACGGCTGCAACGCGGCGCGGCATGGGGATTGGTGTTGTGGCGGCTGTGGCGGTATTGGAAAAAGGGAAGATAAGTTCACCAATTCTGTACGTTGTTATCTGAGACAAAAAGAAAGGAATAGGAAATGGCGGCAGCGCAAATTGGCATCGTGATGGGTTCGGAATCGGACTGGGCAACGATGCGGGCGGCGGCGAACGTGTTGCAGGAATTTGATGTGCCGTTCGAGGCGCGTGTGGTTTCCGCACACCGGACGCCCGATCTTTTGTTTGAATACGCGGCGATGGCAAAAGCGCGGGGATTGAAAGCCATCATTGCAGGCGCGGGCGGCGCGGCGCATTTGCCGGGAATGCTGGCGTCGAAAACGACGGTGCCGGTGTTGGGTGTGCCGGTGCAATCGAAAGCATTGTCAGGCTGGGATTCGTTGTTGTCGATCGTGCAGATGCCGAAAGGCGTACCGGTCGCAACGTTTGCAATCGGTGAAGCGGGCGCGGCCAATGCGGGACTGTTTGCGGTATCGCTGCTGGCGCACGCGCACGGTGAAACGCGGCTGCTGGCGGCGCTGGAAGCTTTTCGGGCAAGGCAAACCGAGACGGTGCTGAATACCGAGCTTCCATCCGTCATTTTACAGAAAGATAAATAAAATCAAAGCGTTGCTTTTGGCATAAAACGCGCATGGCAAGCATTCCAAGGGAACGCAACATATTTGCGACACTTGGGCTGAGTTCGGAATGATTTTATTAAACCCGTTATAAATCATGCAGTTAAGAAAAATTTAGAGACTTTTTCGAGGTATCTGACGCGCTTTTGTTATTTGCCCTGCCGCCCTCGCTATGGTTAAATTCAGATTCCTGTCTGGGTTCGCTGGGGCGGTTAGCTCAGGGGTAGAGCACTGCCTTCACACGGCAGGGGCCACTGGTTCGATCCCAGTATCGCCCACCACACTGAACCAAAGGCTATGTGTTTGATCACATAGCCTTTTTTTTATTTCAGGATGGGCGTTCGGAAAACCGGTTCACGCGGGGGCGCGGAGAAACTCCTTCCCCCGCGTGCGGGGGAAGGTTGGGATGGGGGGGGAAGTGTGTGCAACTGAACCAAAGCCGCTCTAAGCAGTCGCATCAAGCGCGGCAGTGTAGGGACTTAAAACAGACATCATCTGCGCGAAAATTTTAGGGTTGGCAGCGAGCACCTGACCGCCGAACAAAAAGTTTTCCTGATCGCGGAAATCGTTAATCAAACCGCCCGCTTCTTGAACCAACAAACTTCCGGCAGCAACGTCCCAGGGATGCAATCCCAACTCGAAAAAACCATCGTAGTATCCGGCGGCAACATAAGCGAGATCAAGAGCGGCGGCGCCGGGGCGACGCAAGCCGGCAGTCTGTTCAATCATCGTGCGCATCATCTCAAGATAAATCGAGACGGGCGCGCCTTCACGAAACGGAAAGCCGGTGCCGATCAGGGCGTCGCGCAGATGAATTTGTTTGGAGACGCGAATGCGGCGGTCGTTCAAAAAAGCGCCTGAGCCGCGTGTCGCCGTAAAAAGATCGTTGCGCACCGGATCGAAAATAACAGCATGGGTGACCACATTCTGAATCGCCAGCGCGATCGACACGCAGTATTGCGGAAAGCCGTGTAAAAAATTGGTGGTGCCGTCAAGCGGATCAATAATCCAGCACTGTTCAGCGCCGGGGTTGATCGTGTTTGCCGTTCCTTCTTCGGCGAGGAAGCCGTGCTGAGGGTAGGCCGTGTGTAGAACATCAACAATGGCTTCTTCAGCCCTTCGATCAACTTCGCTGACATAATCTTTCGGACCTTTGGCGTGTACGGCCAAGCGGTCAATGTCGCGGGCGCCACGGGAAATGATGTTGCCGGCGCGGCGGGCCGCTTTTACGGCGGTCGTGAGCATGGGATGCATGATTCGGTGTCGCGGCGTTTGCCGCGCTTAAAGAGCGTAAAGCAGTATTCTACCCGTTTATCAGGCTCAGGGATCAGAGGTCAGGAATCAGGCATCAGAAAAACCATCTCACGCGAAGGCGCGAAGACGCGAAGAAAAAAACTTAACCACGAAAGACACGAAAATCACGAAAAGATTACTGTCATTCTGTGTGTATGTCGTAGGCTGGCGATGAGCGGCCTTTAGCCGCGAGCGAAGCGTGGCGGGAATCCCAGCGTTTTGCCTCACGCGGAGGCGCGAAGAAGAACGATCCCCTCTCCCGCTTGCGGGAGAGGGTGGCGGGGAAGGGTTTCTTCTGGATTGCTTCGCTCCGCGCAGAATGACGGAGTTCTGATTCCTAATCCCTGATTCCTGATCCCTGACATTTACATGTTGAAGAAAAATCTGTAAACTTCACAGCTTCCTTGTGGGGGTATAGCTCAGCTGGGAGAGCGCTTGCATGGCATGCAAGAGGTCAGCGGTTCGATCCCGCTTACCTCCACCATTCAGAAGTCCAAAGAAGTCCGATAACGTCCATAAGCCTGTGAAAATACGGGCTTTTTTGTTGCCTGATCGTCCAAGAGCGTCCAGTAATATCCATTGACATCCGGCCAATTTGGGGGTAACGGCGTTTTTGTTGGGGGAGCCGGGCGGTGGGTAAGCACAGAAAGCTAATGCGGTTGTCAACCGCTAGATATTGTGGTGTTTACTTTTCATAGCTAAAACTA